>NZ_MULM01000007.1:0-1393 GCF_002029345.1 Pseudomonas sp. VI4.1 | reverse complement strand
AATGGCCAACCGATTGCCGAATTCCCGCGCTCCACGGCCGAAGACATCGACAAGGCCCTGGACGCTGCCCACGCGGCTGCCGATGCCTGGGGCGCCACGTCCGTCCAGGCGCGCTCGCTGGTGCTGCTGAAAATCGCCGACCGCATCGAACAGAACCTGGAACTCCTGGCGATTACCGAGTCCTGGGACAACGGCAAGGCCGTGCGTGAAACCCTCAACGCCGACATCCCGCTGGCCGCCGACCACTTCCGCTACTACGCCGGTTGCATCCGCGCCCAGGAAGGCAGCGCCGCCGAGATCGACGGCAACACCGTGGCCTATCACATCCACGAACCGCTGGGCGTGGTCGGGCAGATCATCCCGTGGAACTTCCCGATCCTGATGGCCGCCTGGAAACTCGCGCCGGCCCTGGCCGCCGGCAACTGCGTGGTGCTCAAGCCTGCCGAACAAACCCCATTGGGCATCACCGTGCTGATGGAGCTGATCGGCGACCTGCTGCCGCCGGGCGTGCTCAACGTGGTGCAAGGTTTCGGCAAAGAGGCCGGCGAAGCCCTGGCCACCAGCAAGCGCATCGCCAAGATCGCCTTCACCGGCTCGACCCCGGTCGGCTCGCACATCATGAAATGCGCCGCCGAAAACATCATTCCGTCCACCGTGGAGCTGGGTGGCAAGTCGCCGAACATCTTCTTCGAAGACATCATGAAGGCCGAACCGTCCTTCATCGAAAAAGCCGCCGAAGGCCTGGTGCTGGCGTTCTTCAACCAGGGCGAAGTCTGCACCTGCCCGTCCCGCGCCCTGGTACAGGAATCGATCTACGACGAGTTCATGGCCGTCGTGATGAAAAAAGTCCTGCAAATCAAACGTGGCGACCCGCTGGACACCGACACCATGGTCGGCGCCCAGGCGTCCGAGCAGCAATTCGACAAGATTCTTTCGTACCTGGAAATCGCCAAGGGCGAAGGCGCCGAGCTGCTGACCGGCGGGAAAATCGAAAAACTCGAGGGCAACCTGGCGACCGGGTATTACATCCAGCCGACCCTGCTCAAGGGCACCAACAAAATGCGCGTGTTCCAGGAAGAAATCTTCGGCCCGGTGGTGAGCATCACCACCTTCAAGGACGAAGCCGAAGCCCTGGCCATCGCCAACGACACCGAGTTCGGCCTGGGTGCCGGCCTGTGGACCCGCGACATCAACCGCGCCTACCGCATGGGCCGCGCGATCAAGGCCGGGCGTGTCTGGACCAACTGCTACCACCTGTACCCGGCGCATGCCGCGTTCGGTGGCTACAAGAAGTCCGGCGTCGGCCGTGAAACCCACAAGATGATGCTTGATCACTATCAGCAGACCAAAAACCTGCTGGTGAGCTACGACATCAATCCGCTGGGCTTCTTCT
>NZ_MULM01000009.1:0-1472 GCF_002029345.1 Pseudomonas sp. VI4.1 | reverse complement strand
CACCCGACCTCGTCAGACATTGGGCTGGAAATTCCCTGTTGAAGTGTTGACGGATCATCTGCAACTGCTGGCAACCAATCGGCTCAACATTATCAACTGACTGTTGCACTTGGAACCTGAGGCCGCCATGTCTATGTGCACAGCAAGTTGATGATTGTTGACGACGTCTTTACCACGCTGGGGTCGGCGAACATTAATACGCGCAGTATGCAGGTGGACAGTGAGTTGAATATTTGTATTGAGGATCCGGCGATTACTCGGCCGTTGCGGGAGCATTTGTTTGGGGTGCATACCGGGGAGGTTGGGGGTGGGGAGGAGTTGTCAGAAATCTATAAGAAATGGAAGAAAATTATAGAGCAGAATAAAGCAAGGAGGGGGCTTGGTTTGCAGAAAGAAACTGCGCAGAAACTAAAATCTCCTGTTGCTTCACTGGTTGAGTTTATGCAGGAAAGCCCGGCCAGAAAAAACTTGGATTAAGATGAAGAAACTATGTTTTATTTTATTGTTTTTTACCTCGGCCTGTTCAGAAAAGGAAGAAGCTATGCCTGATGCTTCGCAGATTGACTTCGCCTATTCGAGACTTGAATTTCATTGCGTGCATGAGGGTAGTTCGCTACCTGTACTGAACAAGGAAGCAGATATTTTCTTTCGCTATAGCCTTTACTTGGAGAAGCTCAGAGGTAAGAAAAACTATGATGAGATCGCACGGTATTACCGTATAGCTGCGGTACATGATCACTTTAAAGCCGCAACCAACCTGCAATATTTACTGTCTACTGGACAGGCGCGGTCCCCTGACGCGAGCACGGAAACTATCGATTTGGTCGAATACTATATTGCCTTAGGAATTCCAGGGGCTTACTACGACATGGCGCATTATCTCGAAATGGGTTACGGTGTTAAACAAGACGTTGCTGCGTCCAGAGCCTATTTTCGAAGAGCTGCCGATATGGGCAGCCCGGACGCACAGTACTATATTGCTGAACTGTTAACCTCTGTGCCCAATGCCGCCGATGTGATGCTTGCGATGTACAAGTGCGCGATGGATCAGGGTAATAAAGAAGCTGGAAGGAAGCACGCGAATTACCTGAAGGAATTGGAGCGTTATCACGGATCTCTACAGAGCTATCAAATAGCAATTAAAAACGGCGATGATATGAGCGCTTATAGTCTGGCTGGTGCATTCAAAGGACCACCTGCTTCCGATGATTTGTACTACCTTGGTCTTGAAAAAGATACAGAGAGAGTGGCTCGGTATAGCAGTATTAGTGATTTCCTGACGCGTCACGAACATCTTGGGGCTAAGGTTCCAGACTTGGATGAAATCGTCCCACTTCCGCCCGCGGTCCTCCCCGAATGGGATGGCACTTTCCAATGGAAACGTGAACGCGACTCTGCTGTTCCAGTCATTCCGTCTCCAGAGCTGATCGAAAAACTCAGCGCCGAGAAGGGGCTTGATCCCTCCACCGGAT
>NZ_MULM01000010.1:0-1574 GCF_002029345.1 Pseudomonas sp. VI4.1 | reverse complement strand
ACCCGAGAGAAGATCTTCCCTGAGCTTTTGCAATACATCCGCCAGTCTGGCTTGCAGCATTGGCTTGTCCACTCCATCAACGCCAGGCGTACGGGCGCCTTTTGATGACAGAGTGATTCGCGCTGCCACCGCCAGCCAGTCCGGCTGTGCTATCGGGCGCAGTAACCGATCAACCCGCTGGGGTGGATCGGTTGCTGTCCATGTGGCCAGCTTGCGTTGCATTTCGCTGATTATCAAAGGTCTTCACCTCGTTAGGGAAACTCTGAAGAAGACTTCCAGATTTTGGCAAAATACCCGGATTCCACCCGCTGAGTTTCCCCATGAAGCAGATGACCTTCGCTGACGCCGAGTACGCCGGTAAGCGCAAACAAACCCGCAAAGAGTTGTTCCTGATCGAGATGGATCGGGTGGTGCCGTGGAAGGGTTTGATTGCCTTGATCGAGCCGCATTATCCCAAGGGTGAAGGCGGTCGTCCGGCCTATCCGCTGATGGCGATGCTGCGCGTGCACCTGATGCAAAACTGGTTCGGTTACAGCGATCCAGCGATGGAAGAGGCGCTGTACGAGACCACCATCCTGCGCCAGTTCGCGGGGCTGAGCTTGGAGCGTATCCCCGATGAAACCACCATCCTCAACTTCCGTCGTTTGCTGGAGAAGCACGAACTAGCCGCCGGCATCTTGGCTGTCATCAATGGCTATCTGGGCGACCGAGGGCTGTCGCTGCGCCAAGGCACGATCGTCGATGCCACGCTGATCAATGCGCCGAGTTCGACCAAGAACAAGGACGGTAAGCGCGACCCGGAAATGCATCAGACCAAGAAGGGTAACCAGTACTACTTCGGCATGAAGGCGCACATCGGTGTCGATGATGAGTCGGGCTTGGTGCACAGCGTGGTGGGCACGGCGGCCAACGTGGCCGATGTCACCCAGGTCGATAAGCTGCTGCACGGCGATGAGAACATGGTCGGTGCCGACGCGGGTTACACCGGCGTCGAGAAACGCCCTGAACATGAAGGCCGGGAGGTCATCTGGCAGATCGCCGCCCGCCGTAGTACTTACAAGAAGCTTGATAAGCGCAGTGCTTTGTACAAAGCCGCGCGCAAGATTGAGAAGGCCAAGGCTCAGGTACGAGCCAAGGTCGAGCATCCGTTCCGGGTGATCAAGCGCCAGTTCGGTTATGTGAAGGTGCGCTTCCGTGGTCTGGCGAAGAACACGGCGCAACTGGTGACGCTGTTCGCGCTGTCGAACCTGTGGATGGCGCGCCGACATTTACTGGCGAATGCAGGAGAGGTGCGCCTGTAATGTGGGAAATGGCTGCCGCGAGGTGCTCGCGGCGGCTAAAAACACAGAAATAAGCGGGTGATCTGAGCGTTTTTGATCGATTTGCCGCTTTTAAAATCGGCAGGGGCTGAAGTCAGCCAGAAATACACAACTACTTCAGACCATCCTTAGGTCAGTTAATTCGCTTGGCAAACACATTTAAACTGCTCCCCTTCGCCATGTAATGGGCTTTCCCCATCGCGGACTACTACGGAAGCTCCGCCAGTCAATGCGTCATTGAGGTCATGCCCCCTT
>NZ_MULM01000011.1:0-1663 GCF_002029345.1 Pseudomonas sp. VI4.1 | reverse complement strand
TCTTCAACGATGGGCCGATCACGCCCAACGACGCCTTTTTCGTGCGTTACCACCTGGCCAATTTCCCCACCAGCATCGATCCGGACAGCTACCGCCTGACGATCAAGGGCGCGGTCGACACGCCGCTGTCGCTGTCCCTTGCCGAACTCAAGGCCCTCGCCGAACCGATAGCAGTGGTGGCCGTCAACCAGTGTTCGGGGAACAGCCGGGGCTTCTCGATGCCGCGGGTCTTCGGTGCGCAGTTGGGCCATGGTTCAATGGGCAATGCCCGCTGGGTGGGGGTGTCGCTCAAGACGGTACTGGAAAAAGCCGGTGTGAAAAATGATGCCCGGCAAGTGACATTCCGCGGGCTCGACAAGCCGGTGCTGCCGAGCACGCCGGAGTTCATCAAGGCCCTGGACATCAGCCATGCCATGGACGGCGAGCCCATGATCGCCTGGTCAATGAACGGTACTGATCTGCCATTCCTCAACGGTTACCCGATACGCCTGGTGGTGCCCGGTTATTTCGGCACGTACTGGGTCAAGCACCTGAGTGAGATCGAAGTCGTCGACCACACCTACGAGGGTTTTTTCATGGCTAAAGGTTATCGCGTGCCGGACAACGACTGTTTTTGCATCGCCCCTGGCACCACGGCGGCGCAAACCCTGCCGATTGCCAAATTGCCGGTACGCAGTTTCATCACCAGCGTCAAACACGGCGCTGTGTTGCCGTTGAACAAAAGCGTGGAGCTCAAGGGCATTGCGTTCGACGGCGGTGCTGGCGTTAACAAAGTGGAGGTCTCGATCGACGGCGGAAAAAACTGGCGCGAAGCCAGGCTTGGGCAGGATCTGGGCCGTTTCTCCTTCCGCGAGTGGACGCTGCCGATCACCTTTCACCGCAAGGGCGCCACTGTGTTGATGGTGCGCGCCAGCAACCGTGCGGGCGAGACGCAACCGCTGCGAGCCGACTGGAACCCCGGTGGCTACCGCCGCCACGTCGTCGAAACCAGCCACGTCACCGTCGCCTGAGGAGGCCCGCATGAAACCCATGACCACCTTGCTGTGCGCGGCTCAGTTGTGTCTGGCTGGCATGGCCAGCGCCGCGCCCCTGTCGATCACCTTGCCGCCTGAAACGGCGGCGTTCAAGCCCAGTGCGCTGCCGGGCTATGCGTTGGCCCAGCAGAAATGTTCCACCTGCCATTCGGCCGATTACATCAGCTTCCAGCCACCCGGCTTGACCCTGGCGCAGTGGACGGGTGAAGCGGGCAAGATGCAGCACGTGTACGGGGCGCCGATCAGCGATCAGGAGGTGAAGATTATCGGTGCCTACCTGGCGGTGACCTACGGCAGTGCCCAGGCGAGCGATGCCGAGGTGCAGGCGGCGTCGAACCCGTCGGCGGGCCAGCCCCCGGCCGCGCCTGCAGCAACAGTCGACGCCATGGCCTTGCTCCAGGGCAACGGTTGCCTGTCCTGCCACGCGATCGATCACAAGGTTGTAGGCCCGGCCTATCACGATGTCGCGGCCAAGTACGGGAGCGATCCGCAGGCACTGGCCACGTTAACGTCCAGCATCCAGCACGGTAGTAGCGGTAAATGGGGGGAGATCCCCATGCCGCCGTTCGCGCAGTTAAGCCCGCAAGATCTGCAAACCCTGGCGACGTTCATTCTGCACCAGTAAGCCC
>NZ_MULM01000012.1:0-1736 GCF_002029345.1 Pseudomonas sp. VI4.1 | reverse complement strand
CTACCTGATCGCCGAATGGGCCCACCGCAAGGGCCGCCCGACCCTGCCTGAAAGCGTGCAAGCCTGGTCGCAACCGCTGCCCCCCGAACAATGGGCCCAGCCCAGCCCCGCCCTGCGAAAAGCCAACGCCCTGGTCAAGACCGCCATGGACAAAAAAGGCGCGAACTTCGTCGACGCCTGCAAGGCGGCGGGGCTGCATTGAACCTACTGCCGCACACCAGGCCCGGTGGCCGAGTGATCGCTGACGACGGCGTTCTCGTGGGCACCAATACCTGGGGCGCCAGACACACGACGTCGATCATCAGCCAGATCCTCAAGAAACCCTGCCGAACTACGGGCCCTGGCTTGGGCCGAGGCGCTGACCCTTCAGCTGCCGATCGGCGAAGCCCAGCAAACGTCGGATTTCGCCCTGGCCCTCAACATCGGTTATCAACTGGAAGCCGAGCGCGAGTTGATTCACCGCACCTGTTTTGTCCTGCGCGACCTGCGCATCGCGACGGAGCGAGGCGTACGGTTGCCGGCCCAGGGTCGGTTTACGCTCGACGCCGTGGAAACCTTGCCCAGTGGCACAGGCAAGGCCCCTTACTGGTTTTTCACCCGAGACGAAATGGCGGCGATCGATGATTAGCAGACTGTTCAAACGCAAAAAACCGCCAGAAACCCCAGAGTAGGCACCGGACATCCGCAGCCAGCGGCCCCGTGCCGGGGAGTTGCGGGTCAGGGGCTTGAATGAAACCCTGTTTTTAGCGCCGTTGCCGGTGTACACCGGGCAGGCGCAAGTCTCTCGGCGTAATTTTTCGGCGATGAACGAGACCTACCTGGAGTTGGGGGGGAGTAACCGGGGGATAGTGGAACAGGGGAAAATCCTGGCTACTGGAATTTGGTTTGTTTTGTTTACAGCTTTTGTTATGCCCGTGCTTATTTGTCTATGGCTTGTTGCTTTTAGCCCTCCGGAGATTGACCGACAGTTTTTCGATATTGTCGGGGATGCTGTGCAGGTATTCGCCACAGGATCTCTCACAGCCATCCTCCCCATCGGCGCCTTCATCTACGGCATGCTCTCCAACGTCCGAACCCTGGCCAAAAGCTACCCGGTCCGCTTCAACCGCCAACGCCGCGAAGTCTGCTATATCGACGACACCACCCATCGGGTGCTGATCGTGCCTTGGGAAAGCGTGGTGGCCTGGGTCGCCCGCAGCCAGGGCGTGACCAGTTACGGCGCGATGCGTGATTACACCTTCGGCATGGGGCTGGAGGACGAAGAACGCGACACCGTGCAGTTTATATTGTCGGCCCAACCCAGCGATGCGCATGCGCTGGGCATGTGGACGTCGATCCGCAACTACATGGAGGATGGGGAACTGGTGGATACGCCCAACCCCATGCTTGCCGCGTTGGGCATCACCCTGTCCGAGGACGAGCTCAAACCTTATGAAGGACTGCATACCTTTGAAATCGAACGTCTCGACGCCAGGGCGTTGGGTCGGCTGGACGACGGAGGAGGCCATCTGACTGCTGAAGAGCGCAAGCGCTGGGGATACTCCAAACGCTCCCCGTGGCCTCTGCGCTGGTGGTATGTCAGACGGATGATAGTGTTCTGGAAAATGCTCTACCTGATCGCCGAATGGGCCCACCGCAAGGGCCGCCCGACCCTGCCTGAAAGCGTGCAAGCCTGGTCGCAACCGCTGCCCCCCGAACAATGGGCCCAGCCCAGCCCCGCCCTGCGAAAAGCCAAC
>NZ_MULM01000013.1:0-1911 GCF_002029345.1 Pseudomonas sp. VI4.1 | reverse complement strand
TATAGACCGAGGGGGCGAGCAATCCCTGTGACGCGTGTCCCGCAATATAAATCATATTGTCTGGGCCGATGGCGGTTACTCGTGAAACAAACTCTGGATAGTCAGCGGTAGGTGAAGGCATGGGGACGAAGCCGTTTTCACCGAAGTGGGGGTCCAGTTCACCTGCGCTGTTGTACAGTTGTTCGTTCTGCGTGTTCATCTGTGTGGCTCCATTAGAGGCAAAGAATTTCTCGTGTGGTGCCAAGCATCAAACTTGGCAGGCCTCTAGTGAGTCACGGTTTGGCGTATCCATCTACTGTAAGAGTTGACAGTTGACGTTTATATAACTCGGGTGCTTGCCTTTTTTTCGTAGCAATCGCTCACTCAGACCTGCGGGTCGGCCACGTGCAGGATTTTCATCCCGTTGGTGCCGCCGGTGGTGTGGTTGCTATCGCCCTTGGTCAGGATGACCCAGTCGCCTTTCTCGACGACGCCGCGCTTGACCAGCTCATCGATCGCCTTCTGGCTGACTTCGTGTGGCTCAAGCGAAGCCGGGTCGAACGGTACGGTGTAAACGCTGCGCAACATGGCCGCGCGCGCCTGGGTTTCGCGGTGCGGGGAGAACGCTTAGATCGGCACCGAAGAGCGAACGCGCGACATGATCAGCGCCTTGTTGTGGCGGCGTGCGTGCAGAATGATCTTTTTCTGAATGCCCACCAGCTCGGCGTCGCCGATTTCCACACTCAGGTCACCACGGGCAACCATGAAGGCGTCGGAGGCAGGGCCGAAGTGATGTTTTGCTCAAGCAGCTACCCATCGACCTTTGCCGCCTACTGTCAGGTCTGACAGTAGGCGGCAAAGGTTCCTTATGCTTTCAGACACTGGAGCTGCCGAAGACAGCGAGCTTTTGACCTTCCGGGATAATGACCTCCATTCACACAGTGCTGCGCGTAATCAGGGCATCAAGCCTCGTGCAATAGCGTGGTGAATTATATTGTCGTGTTCATCATTCACTGCAAAAATGATCTTGTTGTTTTTTATGGTTGACGCTTCGATGGTAAAGTTTTTCGCCTCCCTGTAAACAAGCCAGCCGGCGCCATTTCCATAGTCCTCGTCAATAGCCCCTTTGTGCAAGAAACGTGCGACCGCGTAATGGCGTTCGCGCGATACTATATCTACAAGTGCAGTGGTTAAGAAATTTCCGCCGGGCAAAAAGTCTACGTTGATACAGAAGGTGGTGGAGGAATTTACATTGGTGAATACAGGTTTTCCGCTATTGAACTGAATGTTGCTGGCACCGTCTGCTTCCCGGCTTATCAAAAATCCGGAAAGCTCACCGAAAACTTTAGAGAACCTGAAACCTAAGCACAGAATGCGATTGTTAGGCTGTTTTACGGTTTTTATAAGTCGTAATCCATAGTTTGGGTCTTCATCTTGAATCTGCAAGAATCCTTCCTGCTGAAAGGAGGTGTCCAGACTGCCATCTTTTCCGTGTTTTACCAGAATAATGGAATCCGGTTGTTCGTTGTGATCCGCTCGGACGCTGCCTGCACTGATGTAATTTCCAGTGTCGTCGACTGACACACTATAAAGTTTGAGGAAGGGAAATTGGTCATGGCTGACACGGACAAAACCCGAGCCATTGAATGTTGTATCAAGGGCCCCGTCCTCGGTCAGACGGATGATGAGCGAGTCCGTCCGTTCAGGGGTGCCTGTGGTATGGAGCAATATGATGTTGTCGCCCTGGACTAAGGAAGCTTCCCGCGAATAGGGCTTGAATTGGTTGGAATGGGGGGGCGCTGCGTATTTGGATCTGGCATTTTTCAGGCATTCTTCGTTGTAGGCAGATGCCGCGATATCAGTGTCAGGGAAGTGAAAAATATACTTCCCTTTTTCTCCAAATTCTTCGTCAAGCGTGCCGTTGGATAGAAA
>NZ_MULM01000014.1:0-2117 GCF_002029345.1 Pseudomonas sp. VI4.1 | reverse complement strand
CGGCGAAGGCGTCCATCCGGCCAGCGCATGGCTTGAGGCCGCCTTCGCCGGCAAGCCGGCTCCTACAGGGGGTGTTTGACGGGAATAAGGGATGTACACACTTGAAGATTTGCTGCACCTGATGAACCGCCTGCGCGACCCGCAGTTCGGCTGCCCGTGGGACATCAAACAAACCTACGCCACCATCGTCCCGCACACCCTTGAGGAAGCCTACGAAGTCGCCGACGCCATCGAGCGCGGTGATTTCGATCACTTGCAGGGTGAATTGGGGGATCTGTTGTTCCAGGTGGTCTACTACAGCCAACTGGCCCGGGAAGAAGGGCGCTTCGAATTCGCGGGGGTGGTCGACAGCATCACCCGCAAGTTGATCCGCCGCCATCCTCATGTGTTCCCCACCGGCGATCTGTACGCGCCGCTGGATGTTCCGCGACTGAGTGAAGAACAGGTCAAGCAGCGCTGGGAAGAGATCAAGGCTGAAGAGCGGGCGGAGAAATCTTCGGCGCCCGAACAGCTGTCCTTGCTCGACGACGTGCCCGCGGCACTGCCGGCATTGTCCCGTTCGGCGAAGTTGCAGAAACGCGCAGGGCAGGTCGGTTTCGACTGGCCGGACGCTTTGCCGGTGCTCGACAAAGTGCGCGAAGAGCTCGATGAAGTGCTGGAAGCCATGGCCGACAATGACTCGGCAGCGATTGCCGATGAGGTCGGTGATCTGCTGTTTTCCGTGGTCAATCTGGCGCGTCATCTCAAGGTCGACCCGGAAACTGCCTTGCGAGGTGCCAACAGCAAATTCGAAAGACGCTTCCGATTTATCGAACAGGCATTGCGCGACACCCACCGTCCCATGGAAGATTGCACCCTCGAAGAGTTGGACGCCTTGTGGGGCGAAGCCAAACGTCAGGAAAAGAATATGCCCAGCTGCGGTTGAGCAGTTGCCTAAGTGAGAAATAAGCACCATGAGCATTTCCCTTCGCGACCAGTTGCTCAAAGCAGGGCTGGTCAATCAGAAGCAGGCCAAGCAGGTCGGCAAAGAAAAACAGAAGCAGCAACGCCTGGTCCACAAAGGCCAGATCGAACTGGATGACTCGCAGCAGCGGGCAGCTCAGGAAGCCATGGCCGAGAAGGTCAAGCGCGACCAGGAGCTGAACCGTCAGCAACAGGAGAAGGCCGAGGCCAAAGCCCGCGCCGCCCAGGTCAAACAATTGATCGAAGTCTCGCGTCTGCCGAAGCTGACCACCGAGGATTACTACAACTTCGTTGACGACAAGAAGGTCAAGCGTCTCTCCGTCAATACGCTGATGCGCAACAAGCTCAGCAACGGTTCGCTGGCGATCGTGCACCATGCCGGCGGCTACGAAGTGATCCCGCGCGAGGCGGCCCTGAAGATTCAGGAGCGCGATCCGCAACGTATCGTGCAGTTGAATGTGCAGACCGCAGAAGCGGCCGCCGAGGACGATCCGTACGCGGCCTTCCAGATCCCGGACGATCTGATGTGGTAAGGCGTCAAAGGCTGTAACAACGACAAACTCCGCTGATGCGGTAATGCCGTTCTGTAGGAGCAAGCTTGCTCGCGATGGACGATAACGATAACGCGTGTTTACTGATTAAACGCGGCGCTCTTGAGACCTTCGCGAGCAAGCTCGCTCCTACAATTGCTTATGCGGATAGCCGTTCGCGTTGCTGCTCCAGTATTTCGAGTTCTGCCTTGTAATTATGGGCGTCAGTCTCGGAATGAAACATCCCCACCAGCATGTCTTGTTGATGTACATCCCAGATCCGGATACCGGCGGCTACGCCTTCATGGGATTTATGTGAATCGTCGCGTTCAGTTACTTTTACAGTCATCTGCTAGCTCCAATCTCTGTTATCTGCAGCAAGGCGTGTGCAGGCCTTTGTTATATATTTTGGTAGCTTGCTAAGTAAACGACTAAGTCCGGCAACTGATTTTTGCAGAATCGGCAAAAGTCCTGCAGCCCGCCAAACACGCGGCATTTGGTCGCAGGGCGTTAAGTTTCATGACAAAAGCTTCATGTTCGCGACGACAAAACGGCGAATTGAAACCGGTACCTGTAGGCGCCAGGCTTGCCGGCGAAGGCGTTCTTTGGGTACGCCTTCGCCGG
>NZ_MULM01000015.1:0-2192 GCF_002029345.1 Pseudomonas sp. VI4.1 | reverse complement strand
ACAGCGGGTTTGGCGTGGGCTGGGAACTGCGATTGTCGCAATACGACGCCGATAAACAGGTGATCGCCCTGTCCTCCGGGGAAACCTTCAAAGTCACCGGTTCCAGCAGCACCGATCCCACCCGCCTGCTCATGGCCGAGCAGAAAATCGAGAGCTTCCACTTCCATCGGGATACGCCGAACCGCTATCGGATCGTGCACAAATCCGGGGTCGTTGAAATACTGGGGCGCGAAGGCGACCTCTTCCTGCCGCAAAGCATTTACAGCGTCGAAGGCCACGAGGTCAGCCTGCGGTACTTGCCGTTCAACAACGGCATCAGCCGGCTGCACACGGTGACCGATGCCCAGGGCAGCACCCTGCTGGAGATCAACCTGCCCACCAGCGCCGTGGAAATCCTGTTGCGCCCTGACGGGACGCCGGGCGGGGGCCTGGCGCGGTTTGAGATGAAACTGCGCAACAGCGGCTCGGGCAATGAGGTGTATGAAGTGGTCCTGCCCACCGCCGACGCGTCCTGGCGGTTCACCTACCAGAAGGTCAATGGCCTGCTGTGCATCACCGAGGTCAAGACCCCGGTAGGCGGCCATGAAACCATTGTATACGCCGGCGTCGGCCACAGTTTTCCGGGCAATGCGCGCGCCCCCCTGCCCAGGGTCTGGAAACACCAGATTCGCCCCGGTTTCGAGCAGCCGATGCTCGAGGTGCATTACGCCTATGACAACAGCGAACTGCCCGGCAGCAGCAACAACTTCCTGGGTAACAACGCCCCGATCGGCTGGGATGACAATGGGCTGGACAACCTCTACAAAGCCGCCGGGCGCTATCAGTACGGCACCACCGAAACCCACTATGCCGACGGGGTGCCGGTGCGCCGCATCGAGCGCACCTTCAACCGCTTTCACCTGATCAGCGAAGAAAAAACCACCCAGGGCCAAAACATTCATCAGGTCCTCACCACCTATTACGCCGATGACAAACTCGAGGAGCCGTTCAGCAACCAGGCTCCGCAGTGCCAACTGCCCAGACGTGTCGAAAGCCGCTGGGGCCTCGAAGGGGGGACGTGGCGCCCCGAGAACGTGCTCACGGCCTACGACACCCACGGCAACCTGACGGAACAGACCCAGGCCAATGGCGTCAAGGAGCGCTACAGCTACTTCCCGGCCGCAGGCATCCCCGGGGAGTGCCCGCCTGACCCGCACGGTTTTGTCCGCCACCTGCACGAGCAAACCGTGACCCCGGCCTCCGATCGGGAAAAGGGGTGCCCCGGTGCTGCGCACGCGCAACCGCTACGACCTGATGCCTCCCGTCCAGGGCACTGCCGAGGACGCCTGGCTGGTGCTGACCGAAGAGACCCTGTTGCAGGTCGAGGGCGACCAGGAGTACGCGTTGCAACACAGCGCCTACCTCACCTTCAACCAACCGCGCGACCCCTTGCAGCATGGCCGGCGCGAACAGCAGGCCATCACCCTCAATGGCCGGACCACCACCACCGACTACGCCTACCGAAAGCTGCCCAGTGCCTTTGCCGGCGAAACCGTGCTGCAAACCACCGAGATCCTGAAGGGTTTCGACCACGGAGTCGACGGCACGGACACGAAAAAGACAGTGACCCTGGAACACTCGCTGCTGCACGGCGAACCCTTGCTCACCCGCGACGACAGCGACGTGGAAATTCGCTACACCTATGACGCGTTGCTGCGGGTCACCTGCGAAACCGTGGCCCCGGACACCGACTACGTGGCGTCGCGCACTTACCGCTACGTCCTGACCAACGCTGATGGCCAACAGGCCTGCCAGGAGGCCACCGACGTCAAGGGCGTGCGAACCCTAACCCTGTTCGATGGCTTGAACCGGGTGATCAAGGAACAGCGCCAGGACCCCGACCACCGTACCGGCGCCCTGGCGCAGGCGTTTCGCGACACCTATTACGCCACCTATGACGCCCTGGGCCAACGGGTGGAGGACATCGAGCTGGACTGGCGCAGCGCCGACGAAGAGGACGATCTGCAACTGCGCAGCCAGTACCGTTATGACGACTGGGGCGAGCAGCGCAGCGTGGTGCGTCCGGACGGGGTCGAGGAGCACGAGGTCAGCGACCCGATCACACAGACCACCACGACCTGGATCGAGGGCATGGGCAAGACCGTCACCCACAACAACCTGTTTGACAAGCCCGACAACGTCAAGCGTTACAA
>NZ_MULM01000016.1:0-2421 GCF_002029345.1 Pseudomonas sp. VI4.1 | reverse complement strand
GTAACCGGCCAGCAAACACACCTTCCTGACCCCACCGCCAAAGGCGATGGTGTCCACCTCAATTTAAGTGGACACCACTTCTAGCCTTTTAAGAGGGTCTTTCATGCAGCCACAACGCCGTTCCTATTCCAGGTCGTTCAAGGCCCAAGTCATTCAAGAGTGCGCCCAACCCGGAGCCTCGATTGCCAGCATCGCGCTCCACCACAGCCTCAACGCGAACCTCGTCCACAAGTGGATTCGGCTGCAAACGCAGAAAAGCATGGCGCTGCATCCCGCTTTTGTTTCACTGCCCATGCCACTCGCCAGCACTGAGTCGCAAGCGGCATCATCGACTATCAGCGTTGAGATCCAGCATCCGCGCGGCACCGTTAAAGTGAACTGGCCAACTGAAAGTGCTGCTGCCTGTGCAACCTTTCTTCGAGACCTTCTGCGATGATCCGTATCGACGCCATCTGGCTCGCCACTGAGCCCATGGACATGCGCGCTGGCACTGACACAGCGCTGGCGCGGGTGGTGGCCGTGTTCGGTGCGGCGCAGCCGCACTGTGCTTATCTGTTTGCCAACCGTCGCGCCAATCGCATGAAAGTGCTGGTGCACGATGGGTTGGGTATCTGGCTGGCGGCGCGCCGACTGCATCAAGGCAAGTTTTTCTGGCCGGGATCTCGGCACGGCTCGCAGATGGAATTGGGTGCCGAACAACTGCATGCCCTGGTGCTGGGTTTACCTTGGCAACGAGTTGGGCAAAACAGTGCGATCACCCTGATGTAATCACTGCCATGGCCAGCGTCGCCGTGCAATTGTCCGATGAGCCTATCGTCAGTGTTGGCCTGTTCTGACAAAATCGGCGGCATGACTTTGCTTCCTGATTTCGACCAATTAAACCCTGAACAACTGCGCGCTATCGCCGCGCAGCTGATGCAGCGTGTCGAGACTCTCGATCAAAAAGTCGAGTCCATGGACAAGCAGATCCATCACTACAAAACGGTCAACGACAAGCTGACCCACGAGATCGCACAGCTCAAGCGTTTCAAGTTTGCCAAGCGCAGCGAGCAACTAAACCCGTATCAAACCAGCCTGCTCGATGACGTGATCGATGCCGATATCGCGGCCATCGAAGCCGAGCTTGAGGCGTTGCAACCCGCTCCAGCCCCGACCGTGGCTCGGCAAAAACCTAAACGCACCGCCTTGCCGCCCGAGTTTCCACGCACGCCAATCCATCACGAACCGGACAACACTCACTGCCAATGCGGCTGCGCCCTCAAGCGTATCGGCGAGGATGTCAGCGAGAAACTCGACTACACGCCCGGCGTGTTCACGGTTGAACAACACATCCGTGGCAAGTGGGTCTGTGAGGACTGCGAGACCCTGATCCAGGCACCTATTCCTGCGCAGGTCATCGACAAAGGCATCCCCACAGCAGGTTTGCTGGCTCAAGTGATGATCGCCAAATACGGTGATCATTTGCCACTGTACCGTCAGGAAAAGATCTTTGGCCGGGCCGGCCTCGCCATCCCGCGCTCGACCTTGGCGCAGTGGGTCGGCACCTGCGGTGTGCAACTGCAACCACTGGTTGATGCTCTGCGCGAAGTGGTGCTTGGACACAACGTTGTGCACGCCGATGAAACGCCGGTACAGGTGCTCATGCCTGGCGCGAAGAAAACCCATCGGGCCTACGTCTGGGCCTATGCAACCACTGCGTCTGCCGATATCCGCGCAGTGGTGTACGACTTCAGCCCCAGCCGCTCAGGCGAACATGCCCGCGCCTTCCTGCAAAACTGGAAGGGCAAGCTGGTCTGCGACGATTTTGGTGGTTACAAGGCCAGTTTTGCACTCGGTGTCACCGAAATCGGCTGCATGGCCCATGCGCGGCGCAAGTTCTTCGAACTTCACGCCACGAACAAAAGCACGCTCGCCGAGCAAGCTCTGCGTTATATCCAGTTGCTGTACGAAATCGAAAGTGAAATCCGCGATTTGGAGCCCGATGTACGGCGACGAATACGACAAGAAAAAGCCGTCCCCGTGATGGACATGCTGCACACCTGGATGATCGCCCAGCGCGAGCTGGTACACGATGGCGTGGCCATCGCCAAGGCCCTGGATTACAGCCTGAAACGCTGGACGGCGTTGTCACGTTATCTGGATGACGGCGCGGTGCCTATTGATAACAACCACATCGAGCAGCAAATCCGGCCATGGGCGCTCGGACGCAAGAACTGGCTCTTTGCAGGGTCGTTACGCAGCGGACAACGCGCGGCTGCGCTGATGAGCTTGATCCAATCGGCCAAGCTTAACGGGCATGATCCGTATGCTTATCTCAAGGATGTGCTGATGCGGCTGCCGACCCAGCGCGCCAGTGAGATCGCCGGGTTGTTGCCGCATAACTGGCTGCCGTTACGCAACCTGTAATGCCCGTTCGCTTAC
>NZ_MULM01000170.1:0-118722 GCF_002029345.1 Pseudomonas sp. VI4.1 | reverse complement strand
CGCTCCCACAGGGATTTCAGGTGAGCACACCTGCGTGTACGACCGCGATCCTGTGGGAGCGGGCTTGCCCGCGAAGGCGTCAAACGACACACCGCAGAAACATCCATTTTATGCAGTAGGCTTGCACCATGAACTCTCAAAGCATCATCGTCCCGAAAATCTCCACGCTGCCGGTGCACGAACCCCGGGCCCGGGCGGTCGTGCGTTGGCTGGTGCGCAAGAACATCATCAAGGAAGAACTGACCACCTGCGGCCGCACCGGCAACCGCATGGCCCACGCCATCGCCGACGGCGCCCGCGCCGTGGTGCTGCATCCCCAAGCCCTGCCGTTCGGCGAGCCGATCAATGGCCTGGAGATCATCACCAAGCGCTGCATCTATACGCCGGCCAAGGGATTTCTCGAAGAAGCCGGCTGCGCCGAGTGCCGCAAGGAAGTCGGCGAAGCGTTGTTCGACAGCCTGGAAGACTGGATGCCGGGGCGCACCGATAACTTCACCTGCCCCGAGTGCGGGCATGAAGACGATATCAACGGCTTTCTGTTCCTGCAGGAATGCGGCTTTTCCAACCTGGGATTCATTTTCAACAATTGGGCCGAGGCCGGGTTCAAGCAGAGCTTTATCGATGAGTTTGCCGATTGGCTCGACCAGCCCGTCAGTTGGGTTAAGGTCGAGCTGTAGGAGCAAGCTCGCTCGCGAAGAACCTCAAGGCTGCGCGTTCAATCAGGTTGGGCGCGTTATCGTTAACGACCTTCGCTGGCAAGCCAGCTCCTACAGGATCACCGCAAACCTGTAGGAGCTGGCTTGCCAGCGAAGCTCTTAAAATCCCCCGTCGATCACCGTATTGATATTAGCCAGAGTTTTACATTGAACCCGAGGGGGTGTCTGACTATAATGGCGCGCTTCCATTTTCCCGCTCGGGAGCCCCCGCGATGCTGCGTATCAGCCAAGAAGCTCTGACATTCGACGACATTCTCCTAGTGCCTGGTTATTCCGAGGTGCTTCCTAACGAAGTCAGTCTCAAGACCCGCCTTACCCGTGGCATCGAGCTGAATATTCCTCTGGTTTCTGCCGCCATGGACACCGTCACTGAAGCCCGTCTGGCAATTGCCATGGCTCAGGAAGGTGGCATCGGCATCATCCACAAGAACATGACCATCGAGCAGCAAGCTGCCGAAGTGCGCAAGGTCAAGCGTTATGAAGCCGGCGTGGTCAAGGACCCGATCACCATCGAGGCTGACGCCACGGTGCGTGAACTGTTCGAACTGACCCGCCAGCACAATATCTCCGGCGTTCCGGTGCTGCACAACGGCGACCTGGTCGGCATCGTCACTTCCCGTGACGTGCGTTTCGAAAACCGCCTGGAAGCCACTGTCCGTGACGTGATGACGCCTAAAGAGCGCCTGGTCACGGTCAAGGAAGGCGCCGACAAGAACGACGTTCGCGAGTTGCTGCACAAGCACCGCATCGAACGCGTGCTGATCGTCGACGACAAATTCGCCCTCAAAGGCATGATGACCGTCAACGACATCGAAAAAGCCAAGGCTTACCCGCTGGCCAGCAAGGACGATCAAGGTCGTCTGCGCGTTGGTGCTGCAGTCGGTACCGGCAAAGACACCGGTGATCGCGTCGCTGCCCTGGTCAGCGCCGGTGTTGACGTAGTCGTCGTCGACACCGCTCACGGCCACTCCAAAGGCGTGATCGACCGCGTGCGCTGGGTCAAGCAGAACTTCCCTGAAGTGCAGGTCATCGGCGGCAACATCGCCACCGGCGCTGCCGCCAAGGCCCTGGCCGACGCCGGCGCCGATGCAGTCAAGGTCGGTATCGGCCCAGGCTCGATCTGCACCACCCGTATCGTCGCCGGTGTCGGCGTCCCGCAAATCAGTGCCATCGCCAACGTCGCCGCTGCCCTTGAAGGCACTGGCGTCCCGTTGATCGCCGACGGCGGCATCCGTTTCTCCGGTGACCTGTCCAAGGCCATCGTCGCCGGTGCTTCCTGCGTGATGATGGGCTCGATGTTCGCCGGTACCGAAGAAGCGCCAGGCGAGATCGAACTGTTCCAGGGTCGTTCGTACAAGGCTTATCGCGGCATGGGTTCGCTGGGCGCCATGTCCCAGGCCCAGGGTTCCTCCGACCGTTACTTCCAGGACTCCTCCGCGGGTGCCGAGAAGCTGGTTCCGGAAGGCATCGAAGGGCGTGTTCCGTACAAGGGCAGCCTGAGCGCGATCATCCATCAACTGATGGGCGGCCTGCGTTCCTCGATGGGCTACACCGGCAGTGCCGACATCGAAGAAATGCGCACCAAGCCTGAGTTCGTGCGGATCACCGGTGCCGGCATGGCCGAGTCCCACGTCCACGACGTACAAATCACCAAGGAAGCGCCAAACTACCGCGTAGGTTGAGGCTTCAAGCAAAAAGTTAAGTAACCGGGGCTGTTTTATTCAGCCCCGAGTTGTTTCTGAATCACGACTGTTTCTGAATTTCTAGACGAGACTGAATCATGGCCCTCGACATTCACGCTCACCGCATCCTGATCCTCGATTTCGGTTCCCAGTACACCCAGCTGATCGCCCGCCGCGTGCGTGAAATCGGCGTGTACTGCGAACTGCATCCGTTCGACATGGATGACGAAGCGATTCGCGAATTCGCTCCAAAAGGCGTCATTCTCGCCGGCGGCCCCGAGTCCGTGCACGTCGCCGACAGCCCGCGCTGCCCGCAAGCGGTGTTTGACCTGGGCGTACCGGTCTTCGGTATCTGCTACGGCATGCAGACCATGGCTGAACAGCTGGGTGGCAAGGTGGAAGGTTCCGAACTGCGTGAGTTCGGTTACGCCCGTGTCGACGTAGTGGGCAAGAGCCGCCTGCTCGACGGCATCGAAGACCACATCGACGCCGACGGCCTGTTCGGCCTCGATGTGTGGATGAGCCACGGTGACAAGGTCACCAAGATGCCTCAGGAATTCCACATCCTGGCCAGCACCCCGAGCTGCCCGATTGCCGGCATGTTCGACGACGCGCGCGGCTACTACGGCGTGCAATTCCACCCGGAAGTGACCCACACCAAGCAGGGCGGTCGCATCCTCTCGCGCTTCATCCTCGACATCTGTGGCTGTGAAGCCCTGTGGACGCCGTCGAAGATTGCGGAAGACGCCATCGCCAACATTCGCGCCCAGGTTGGCACCGACAACGTGCTGCTCGGCCTGTCCGGCGGCGTTGACTCCTCGGTGGTTGCCGCGCTGCTGCACAAAGCCATCGGCGACCAGCTGACCTGCGTCTTCGTTGACAATGGCCTGCTGCGTCTGCACGAAGGCGAGCAAGTGATGGCCATGTTCGCCGAGAACATGGGCGTCAAGGTGATCCGCGCCAACGCTGAAGAGCAGTTCCTGAACAACCTGGCAGGCGAAAGCGACCCGGAGAAGAAGCGCAAGATCATCGGCCGTACCTTCATCGACGTCTTCGATGCCCAGTCCAACAACCTGGACAACATCAAGTACCTCGCCCAAGGCACCATCTACCCGGACGTGATCGAGTCGGCTGGCGCCAAAAGCGGCAAGGCCCACGTGATCAAGTCGCACCACAACGTGGGCGGCCTGCCGGAAGAAATGAACCTCAAGCTGGTTGAACCCCTGCGCGAGCTGTTCAAGGACGAAGTCCGTCGTCTGGGCCTGGAGCTCGGCCTGCCGTACGACATGGTCTACCGTCACCCGTTCCCGGGCCCGGGCCTGGGCGTGCGGATCCTCGGTGAAGTGAAGAAGGAATACGCCGACCTGCTGCGTCGCGCCGACCACATCTTCATCGAAGAACTGCGCAAGGCCGACTGGTACCACAAGGTCAGCCAGGCTTTCGTGGTGTTCCAGCCGGTGAAATCGGTTGGCGTTGTCGGCGATGGTCGTCGTTACGCCTGGGTCGTGGCCCTGCGTGCCGTGGAAACCATCGACTTCATGACCGCGCGTTGGGCACACCTGCCTTACGAACTGCTGGAAACTGTTTCCGGCCGGATCATCAATGAAATCGAAGGCATCTCGCGCGTCACGTATGACGTGTCGAGCAAGCCGCCAGCGACCATCGAGTGGGAGTAATCCCGCGCTGGCGCTCCGGCAAACAGAGCGTTGACCGATAAACCAAACCCCGGCCCAGGCCGGGGTTTTGTTTTATTCTGCCAGGCAAAAAATCACGGCGCAGACCAGGTTATGTGTAAGCAGAAAATGCCTTGGCAATGACCTGAAAGACATGCGTCATCCCCCATTCTCAGCCGCGTCTGTACTCTCTTCGGGACAATCTTCCAGACCTGTCCGGGCAGTTCTTGCCGCTCGAAGGGTACAGGGAGATTTTTGTTCATGGTTGTCAGTTGACAACCTTATAAATTCTGCGGAGACTGGAGGCTATGGATGGCTCGTGCATCTCACCCGAAAAAAGAAATCGAAATGGCCCTGCGTCACGCTGAAGAGCGAGGCTGGCGAATAGAAGTCGGCGGTAGTCACGCCTGGGGAAAGATCTACTGCCCATTCAGGCATGACCTCTGTCGCTGTGGCGAATTCTGTATCACCAGTGTGTGCAGCACGCCGAGGAATCCTTTCAACCACGCGAGGGCATTGCGGCGTGTGGTCGATAACTGTACGACGCAACAGGTGATCGACGGGACGTCGGCACCTCGACTCAAGGAGTAATTCAATGGACTACATATTCACCCTCAAGTATCAATTAGCGCAGGGCGATAGCGATCCTGACGTATTGATCGAACGGTTGTACGCCGAAGGATGCGATGACGCATTGGCCGGTGTCGGATTGCCCGGTCGGCTGGCATTGGCATTTACCCGCGAGGCGGAGACTGCCGAAGCGGCGTTGTTGAGCGCGCTGGTGGACGTCAAGCGCATCATCCCTGAGGCGCGCCTGGTGGAGGTTGCACCCGACTTCGTCGGCCTGACGGACATTGCCGACATCGTCGGCGTTTCGCGGCAGAACATGCGCAAACTGATGCTCACTCACGGCAGCAGCTTCCCGTTGGCCGTGCATGAGGGCAAGGCATCGGTCTGGCACCTGGCTGAGGTACTGAGCTGGCTGGATGCCAAGGGCGGCTACCACCTTGAACAACCGGTCATCGAGGTTGCCCGTATCGCGCAAAGCGTCAATCTGGTCAAGGAATCGCGCCGGGTCGTCGCCCTGGGCGCCGAGTGGCAGGCCCTGGTTTGACGTTACCCTTTCAGCGCCGCGCCACATCCGAAAAGTAGAACTTGTCCAGGGTATGCCGCGATTCGGTGTACTCGAACTGCCTGCCATCCTGCAAAAACGTCTGGTTGCTAACGACGATCACATGGCTCTGGCCATCCAGGTCGAGGTGTTGCTGGTCGTCCCTGCTGCGAGGCACCGCTTCGATGGTGCGCTGGGCATAGGCGATTTGCAGCTGCAGGGTCTGCTCGATGAAGGCGTAGATCGAGTGCTCGGCGATGTCGCGGGACAGTCCGGGAATCACGCCGCTGACGAAATGGTTGATGTCGAGGATCACCCGCTTGCCGTCGATCCGCCGCACTCGCTTGATCCGGGTGATCAGGCTGCCTTCTTCTGCCTGGATGTGTTCCAGCAGAGCACCTTCAAGGGGCAGTTGGGTGAACTCCACCACCTCGGTGCTGACGTCGTTGCCCAGCCGCGGGTGGGTCTCCTGGAAGCTGACAATGCCCCCGAGCTGAAATTCGATCGGGTTGGTCGACAGCACGAAGGTGCCTTTGCCGTGGACCTTCTGGGCGAAACCGCGCTCCTGAAGCTGTTCGATGGCTTTGCGCACGGTGCCGCGACTGGCTTGGTAGCTGTCCATCAGTTCGGTTTCGGAAGGCAGCCGCGCTCCGCGTTCCAGACGTTCGGTGGTGATACTGGCAAGCAGATCGCTGTAGATCTGGTTGTATTTACTCATGGGAATGGCTCTGTGCCGCAATGCTCAAGGGTTTGAACCTTAAGGGCGGGGTAGGGAATTGTCCATGCAGGTTTGGATTTCTTCCCATACGGGTGTAGGAAATTTCATCGTCTGCGGGTTTAGGAGATTTTAAACAAATTGAAACTCGTCTGTACGAGTTGTTGCTTTAACTCGTACAGACGAGTACTTTTCATCTCGGCGTGCTGCCAATAACAAAAAACTACAGCGGAAGACCAAGCATGAGCCACGACTATCCGAACATCGTCACCGAGCTGCTGCAAAGCCTCGGCGGCAGCGACAACCTCGAGCAGGCCGCGCACTGTGTCACACGGCTGCGCCTGGCCCTCAAGGACCCGAGCCTGGTCAACAGCGCCACGCTGAACCAGATTGACCTGGTCAAGGGGTCGTTCTTCACCGGTGGCCTGTTCCAGGTGGTCATCGGTCCCGGCGAGGTGGAAAAGGTCTACGCCGAATTGCGCCGTCAAACCGGTCTCGCGGCGTCAACCATCGCCGACGTCAAACAGAAAAGCGCCGACAAGATCAACGCCATGCAACGGCTGGTGCGGGTGTTTTCCGATGTGTTCATGCCGATCCTGCCGGCGCTGATCATTGCCGGCCTGCTGATGGGCATCAACAATCTGATCGGCGCCAGGGGCATGTTCATCGAGGGCCAGACCTTGCTGGACGCCTACCCCAAGCTTGACGGGCTCTGGAGCCTGATCAACCTGATGGCCAACACCTCGTTCGTGTTTCTCCCGGCACTGGTGGGCTGGTCGGCGGCCAAGCGGTTCGGCGGCAGCGAAATCCTCGGCATCGTGCTCGGCCTGATGCTGGTGCATCCCGATCTGCTCAACGCCTGGAACTACGGCAAGGCGGTGGCCGGGCTGGAAGGGCAAAGCCTGCCGTACTTCGACATCCTCGGCTTGTTCCAGATCGAGAAGGTCGGTTACCAAGGGCAGATCCTGCCGATCCTGCTTGCGGCCTACGTGATGAGCGTCATCGAGAAATGGCTGCGGGCGCGGGTGCCGAACGCGGTGCAATTGCTGGTGGTGCCGATCACCACCATTGTCGTCACCGGCGTGCTGGCGCTGGCCGTGATCGGTCCGGTGACGCGACACCTGGGCATCCTCATCACCGAAGGCGTAGTCATGCTGTTCGACCTGGCACCGATGGTCGGCGGGACGATTTTCGGTCTGCTGTATGCGCCGCTGGTGATCACCGGCATGCATCACATGTTTCTCGCGGTCGACTTGCAACTGATCTCCACCCAGGGCGGGACGTTCATCTGGCCGATGATCGTCATGTCCAACCTCGCCCAGGGCAGCGCGGCACTGGCGGTGTTCTACATGACCCGTAATGTGCGGGACAAGAGCATGGCCTCGACCTCGGCGATTTCCGCTTACTTCGGCATCACCGAACCGGCCATGTTCGGGGTCAACCTGCGCTACAAGTTTCCGTTTTATGCGGCGTTGATCGGCTCGGCCCTGGGGTGCATCTTCCTGTCGCTGAACAAGGTCCAGGCCTCGGCCATCGGCGTCGGGGGCTTGCCCGGCTTTATTTCGATCATTCCGCAGTTCATTCCGATGTTCGTGATCGGGATGGTAATTGCCGTGGTCGTGCCGTTTGTTCTGACCTGCGGGTTGAGCATGAAGATTGTCCGGCCGGGCTATCGGGTCGCCTGACAGATCGCATTCGCGAGCAGGCTCGCTCCCACAGGGGAACGCGATCACCTGTAGGAGCTGGCTTGCCAGCGAAGAGGCTCTCAAGGCCGATACAAAACTTACTGAAGGAATAGCGCCATGCAAGACTGGCAACGTTCGGTGATCTACCAGATCTACCCGAAAAGTTTCCACAGCCACGCCGGCAACCCCACGGGTGATTTGCTCGGCGTCGTGGCCAAGCTCGACTACCTGCACTGGCTGGGCGTCGACTGCCTGTGGATCACCCCGTTCCTGCGTTCGCCCCAGCGCGACAACGGTTACGACATCAGTGATTACTACGCCATCGATCCGAGCTACGGGACCATGGCCGATTGCGAGTTGCTGATCGCCGAGGCCGGCAAGCGCGGGATCAAGCTGATGCTCGATATCGTGGTCAACCACACCTCCATCGAGCACAGCTGGTTCCAGCAGGCCCGCAGCAGCCTCGACAACCCGTACCGCGACTTCTATATCTGGCGCGACCAGCCGAACAAGTGGGAATCCAAGTTCGGTGGTTCGGCCTGGGAGTACGAGGCGCAGACCGGTCAGTACTTCCTGCACCTGTTCGACCACACCCAGGCCGACCTGAACTGGGACAACCCCAAGGTGCGCGCCGAAGTCTTCAAGATGATGCGTTTCTGGCGGGACAAGGGTGTGGGCGGATTCCGTCTGGACGTGATCAACCTGATCTCTAAACCGGCGGATTTCCCCGACGACGACAGCGACGGTCGACGCTTCTATACCGACGGCCCGAACGTGCATGAATACCTGCAGCAAATGCACCGCGAGGTGTTCGAAGGCCATGACCTGATCAACGTTGGCGAGATGTCGTCCACCAGCCTGGAACACTGCATTCGTTACTCGCGGCCGGAGTCGAAAGAACTGTCGATGACCTTCAACTTCCATCACCTGAAGGTCGATTACCCGAACCTGCAGAAATGGATTCGCGCCGACTACGACTTCCTTGAACTCAAGCGCATCCTCTCCGACTGGCAGACCGGCATGCAGGCGGGTGGTGGCTGGAATGCGCTGTTCTGGTGTAACCACGACCAGCCACGGGTGGTCTCGCGTTTTGGCCATGACGGCGAATATCGGGTGATGTCGGCGAAGATGCTCGGCACAGCGCTGCATTTCCTCCAAGGCACGCCATTCGTGTACCAGGGCGAGGAATTGGGCATGACCAATCCGGGTTTCGATCACATCGATCAGTACCGCGATGTGGAGACGCTGAATATCTTCCGGCTCAAGCGCGAGGCGGGCACCAGTGACGTCGACAATATGGCGGCGATTATGCAGAAGTCCCGGGACAACGGTCGTACGCCAATGCACTGGAACGCCGAGCCGAACGCAGGCTTCAGCGCGGCCGAGCCCTGGATCGGCGTGCCGGCCAACTCGGCACAGATCAACGTCGCCACCCAACTCGATGACCCGGATTCCGTGCTGCATCACTACCGTCAGCTGATCGCCTTGCGTCGAACCGAAGCGCTGATATCCGACGGTGTATACCGGCAATTGCTGCCTGAACATCCACAACTCTGGGTGTATGTGCGTGAAGGCCAGGGCGAACGATTGCTGGTGCTGAACAACTTCTACGGCACGCCCTGCGAAGTCCTGTTGCCGGAAGAAGTGATCAGCGAGGCGATGGCCCAACGTCTGGTCATCAGCAACTACCCGGACTGTCCGCCACGAAACCGGGAGGTCTCCTTGCGGCCTTATGAGTCGCTGGTATTGCACCTGACCGACTGACCGAGCACTAAAAAAACACCGGTTTAAAAAACACGCAGAACGCTGCGCGGGGGATTTTTGCGCGCCGATTTTGTGGCTGCACACAATAAAAATAATGGGGTGCTTCTTGAAAACAACAATAACCCGCAGTCTTGCGCTCGTGAGCGTATGCCTGGCATTGCCACTGTCGGTGCAGGCCCTGGAGTTTGGCGGTTACTTGCGCAGCGGCGTCGGTACTTCGGTCAACAGCAGTTCGCAATCATGTTTCCAGTTGCCGGGTGCCCAAACCAAATATCGTTTGGGCAACGAATGTGAACAATATGGGGAGCTGGAGTTGCGTCAGGATCTGTTCACCCTGGACGATGGTTCGGTGCTCAGTGTCGACGGCATGGCCTCACTCTATAACAAGTATGACCGCCGCCTGACATTCAAGGGTGATAACGGTTCGGTGCGCCTGCCGCAGCTGTACGCGCAATGGTCGAACATGCCTGGCCTCAACGGCGGTTCGCTGTGGGCCGGTCGGCGTTATTACAAGCGGAACGATATCCATATTTCCGATTTCTACTACTGGAACCAGAGCGCTACCGGCGGCGGTATCGAGGACGTGTTGCTCGGCGACCTGAAATACAGCTACGCCTTTTCGCGCAAGGACAACCTGTACCAGAAGGACTACATCAACCGCCACGATTTCAATGTCGCCGGCTTCGATACCAACCCCGGCGGAGCACTGGAGTTTGGCTTGAGCTACATCGATAAACCTGACAGTCGCGATGCACACCGTGGCTGGGCAATCGCCACCCAGCATGTGCAGCAAGGTTTTCTGGGCGGCAAGAACAAACTGGCCTTCCAGTACGGAGAAGGCCCGGGTACCGGGTTGGGCTATACCGGTAACGTGAAGCTGGACGACAGCAATAAAAGCTACCGTGTGGTGGAGTTCTTCGACTGGCAAGTGACGCCGCGGTTTGGCGGTCAGGTCCAGGCGGTTTACCAGAAAGACCAACGTGCGCACGGCAGGGATCAGAACTGGATGTCCCTCGGTGTTCGTCCGGCCTACGCACTCACCGAGCAGTTCAAACTGGTGACCGAACTGGGGCACGATCAGGTAGATGCCACGGGCGGCACGCGCAAACTGAGCAAGTTCACCTTCGCCCCGACCTGGTCGCCCAAGGGGCCGGAATTCTGGGCGCGGCCCGAAGTGCGGGTGTATTACACCTATGCCAGCTGGAACCAGGTGGCCAAACGGGCAGCCAATGAGCTGGCAAAGGGGTCGGCATTGTCGGACACCGGCGCCTTTGGCACGGCGCGACACGGTGCGAATGTCGGATTGCAGGTCGAATACTGGTGGGACTGAACGCCGAATAACCGGTACCACGAGATCGCAAGCGTCTTTTATAAAGAACGAAACAGCAGGTGACGTCATGGCCACACCCCAACAATTGCAACTGCTGGCACCTTTGTCCGGCGTGCTGATGCCGCTGGACCAGGTGCCGGACCCGGTATTCTCGAGTCGCGTGATTGGCGACGGCCTGTGCATCGATCCGACCTCGCAAACCCTGTGCGCACCGTTGGCCGGAGTGGTCAGCAATGTGCAGGCCAGCGGGCACGCCGTCGGCATCACCGACGACAATGGCGTGCAGGTGTTGATGCACATCGGGCTCGACACCGTGAACCTGGCCGGCAAGGGGTTCACCCGGTTGGTGGAGGAAGGCCAGCGGATCGAGGCGGGGCAGGCGCTGATCGAGTTCGATGCCGATTACCTCGCCTTGCACGCCCGCAGCTTGTTGACCCTGATGCTGGTGGTCAGTGGTGAGCCCTTCACCTGGTTAGTGCCGCAGACGGGTAGGGTGGAAGGTGGCCAGCCGCTGCTGAGCGTGCATCCCGAGGAGCAGACAGCCGATGAGCCGGTGCCGGAAGAGGGCGAGGCGCTGTTCTCCAAGCCAGTGACACTGGCCAACCCGAACGGCTTGCACGCCCGTCCTGCCGCGGTATTCGCCCAGGCTGCCAAAGGCTTTTCGGCGAGTATTCACCTGCATAAACACCAGGAGAGCGCGAACGCCAAATCCCTGGTGGCGATCATGGCGTTGCAGACGGCCTTTGGCGACATCGTGCAAGTCAGTGCGGCGGGCCGGGATGCGGAAGAGGCGATCAGTACGCTGGCGGCATTGCTGACCGGGGGCTGTGGGGAAACAGTGGCGGTGCCAGCGCCAGTCGAGGCGCTGGAGCCTTCATCGTTGAAGGTGTTGCGCGGCGTGTGCGCATCACCGGGGTCGGGCTTTGGTCAGGTGGTGCAGATCGCCGAGCAAACGCTTGAGGTGAGCGAGCCCGGCAGGGGAGCGCAGGCTGAGCGCGAGCAGCTCGCTCGTGCCTTGGCTCAGGCGGCCCTGGCGTTGCAGCAGTTGCGTGACAAGGCCACCGGGGATGCTCAGGCAGAGATCTTCAAGGCCCATCAGGCACTGCTCGAAGACCCGAGTCTGCTGGATCAGGCCGAAGCGCTGATCAACGCCGGCAAGAGCGCGGCGTTTGCCTGGCGCGCAGCGACCGAGGCAACGGCAGCCTTGTTCAAGGGCCTGGGCAGTGCATTGTTGGCCGAACGGGCGGCGGACCTGGTGGATGTCGGCCAGCGGGTGCTGAAGCTGATCCTCGGCGTGCAGGATCAAGCAATTGAATTGCCTGAAGGGGCGATCCTGATTGCCGATCAATTGACACCATCCCAGACCGCCGGGCTCGATACCCGCAAGGTCCTGGGGTTTGCCACGGTCGGTGGTGGCGCCACCAGTCACGTCGCGATTCTCGCACGGGCTGCCGGTTTGCCGGCGATCTGCGGGTTGCCCGCCCAGGTACTGGCGCTAAGGAACGGCAGCCTGGTGTTGCTCGACGCCGACAAGGGCGAGCTGCACCTGGACCCGGAACTGGCCGCCATCGAGCAACTGCGGGTCGATCGTCAGCGCCAGGAGCAACGCCATCAGCATGTCCTGGCACACGCAATGCTGGCCGCCTGCACCCGTGACGGTCATCACGTCGAAGTCACGGCCAACGTCGCCTCGCTGGGCGAGACCGAGCAGGCCCTGACCCTGGGCGGCGAGGGCGTCGGCCTGCTGCGTTCGGAGTTTCTGTACCTGGATCGCAACCACGCGCCGAGCCATGCAGAACAGGCCGGCACGTACAGCGCTATCGCGCGTGCCCTGGGGCCATCGCGCAGTCTGGTGGTGCGCACGCTGGATGTCGGCGGCGACAAACCCCTGGCCTACGTACCGATGGACAGCGAAACCAACCCGTTCCTCGGCATGCGCGGCATACGCTTGTGCCTGGAGCGCCCGCAGCTGTTGCGCGATCAGTTCAAGGCCATCCTTGCCTGCGCAGGACTGGCGCGCCTGCACATCATGCTGCCGATGGTCACGCAGCTGTCGGAGCTGCGACTGGCCCGCCAGCTGCTGGAGGAAGAAGCACTGGCTTTGGGTCTCGACGAATTGCCGAAACTGGGGATCATGATCGAAGTGCCGGCCGCGGCACTGATGGCCGACCTGTTTGCGCCGGAGGTGGACTTCTTCTCGATCGGCACCAACGATCTGACCCAGTACACACTGGCCATGGACCGCGATCACCCGCGCCTGGCCGCTCAGGCCGACAGCTTCCATCCGTCGGTGCTGCGCCTGATCGCCAGTACCGTCAAGGCCGCCCATACCCACGGTAAATGGGTCGGTGTGTGCGGAGCCATGGCGTCCGAGACCCTGGCGGTGCCGTTGTTGCTGGGCCTCGGCGTGGACGAACTGTCGGTGAGCGTGCCGTTGATTCCGGCGATCAAGGCCGCGGTTCGCGAAGTGGACCTGGCGGACTGCCAGGCCATCGCCCAGCAAGTGCTTGGCCTGGACAGCGCCGATCAGGTGCGCGACGCACTGCGGTTGTACCACGAGGCAACGGTCGATACTTCACCGGTTCTGGAGAACGGACATGTTTGAGAAAATGCAGCAGGCATTCTGGAAGGCGTTGACCCCGGACCTGGTGGTGGATGAGCCCAAGGTCGTTGCGCAAGCGGTAGCCGGGTTGGCGGCAAACGTGGTGGCGGCGCTGGGCGGTGTGGATAACCTCAAGTCGCACAAGGCCGTGGCGCTGACCCGGGTGCGGGTGGAGTTGCGGGATGTGGAGCGGCTGGATCGGCAAGCTTTGACGGCGGCGGGTGTGCCGGGCGTCATGCTGCTGGATGACGGGGTGGTGCATCTGATCACAGGCCTCCAGCCATAACCAATCCCCCTGTGGCGAGGGAGTCCACCTTAACCCCAGGCGCGGTGTCAGCCATGCCTTGGGTGTGGCCATCCGCCGCGCCACCCTTACTGTTTCTCATCCGCAGGTGTATCGTATTCGCCTTTTACAGGCCCCGCGCCTGTCGCTGATACGTGAGGTAGTTGAGTTCATGTCCTTTACCCGTCGCCAAATCCTCGGTGGCCTGGCCGGTCTTGTTGTCGTTGGTGTCGGAGCGGGGGGCGCGTCGCGGTACTGGCTGGGCAAGATGGCCGACGCCGACGCGGGCCACGACTATGAGCTGATCGCGGCACCGCTGGACGTCGAGCTGGTGGCCGGGCACACCACCGAAGCCTGGGCCTTCGGCCCGTCGGCGCCGGGCACCGAGTTGCGCGTGCGTCAGGGTGAATGGCTGCGGGTGCGATTCATCAACCACCTGCCGGTCGCGACCACCATCCACTGGCACGGCATCCGCCTGCCGCTGGAGATGGACGGCGTGCCCTACGTGTCGCAGCTTCCCGTGTTGCCGGGTGAATACTTCGACTACAAATTCCGCGTGCCCGACGCCGGCAGCTACTGGTATCACCCGCATGTGAACAGCAGTGAAGAACTCGGTCGCGGCCTGGTTGGCCCACTGATTATCGAAGAGCGCGAGCCCACCGGTTTCAAGTACGAGAAGACCTTGAGCCTCAAGAGCTGGCACGTCGATGAAGCGGGCGCCTTTGTCGCGTTCAGCATTCCTCGTGAAGCGGCCCGGGGCGGCACGGCCGGGCGCCTGTCGACGATCAATGGCGTGTCGCAAGCGGTGATCGACTTGCCTGCCGGGCAGATCACCCGCGTGCGCCTGCTCAACCTCGACAACACCCTGACTTACCGCCTGAACATTCCCGGGGTCGAAGCGCAGATCTACGCGCTGGACGGTAATCCCATCGAGCCGCGGCCACTGGGCAAGGAATACTGGCTTGGCCCCGGCATGCGCATTTGCCTGGCGATCAAGGCGCCGCCAGCCGGTGAGGAACTATCCCTGCGCAACGGCCCGGTACGCCTGGGCACGTTGCGCTCGGTGGCGAACACCGATGCACCGACCGCGTGGCCTCCGGCGCTGCCCGCCAACCCGGTGGCCGAGCCGGACCTGGCCACTGCCGAGAAACTCAACTTCAATTTCGAATGGGTGGGTTCGGTGTCGGTGAACGTCGACAACGGCCGGCCGCCGAGCCTGTGGCAGATCAATGGCAAGGCCTGGGACATTACGGACAAGACCTGCGCCGACCGTCCGATTGCCAAACTCGAAAAGGGCAAGAGCTACATTTTCGAACTGAAGAACATGACTCAGTATCAACACCCGATTCACCTGCACGGCATGAGCTTCAAGGTCATCGCCTCGAACCGGCACAAGGTGATTCCGTACTTCACCGACACCTACCTGCTGGGCAAGAACGAACGCGCCCAGGTGGCGCTGGTGGCGGATAATCCGGGGGTGTGGATGTTCCATTGCCATGTGATCGACCACATGGAAACCGGCCTTATGGCCGCCATCGAGGTGGCGTGATGCGTCAGATTCGTCCCGTGGCGATCATCGATCGCAGCCGTGATCGTGATTTCATGCGTGAAGCCCTGACGCTCGCCGCCCAGGGCGCAGCACTGGGCGAAGTGCCGGTGGGCGCGGTGCTGGTCCAAAACGGCGAGATCATCGGCCGCGGCTTCAACTGCCCGATCAGCGGCAACGACCCCAGCGCCCACGCCGAGATGGTCGCGATCCGCGCCGCCGCCCAAGCCGCGAGCAACTACCGTTTGCCGGGCAGTACGCTCTACGTGACGCTTGAACCGTGCAGCATGTGCGCCGGGTTGATCGTGCATTCGCGGATTGCGCGGGTGGTGTATGGCGCTTTAGAGCCGAAAGCCGGGATTGTGCAGAGTCAGGGGCAGTTTTTTACCCAAGGGTTTCTCAACCATCGAGTGCTGTTTGAAGGCGGGGTATTGGCGGAGGAATGCGGGGCGGCCCTGAGCGAGTTTTTCAAGGCCCGCCGCGCAAAACCCGCAGACTGAACACCAAACCCCTGTAGGAGCTGGCTTGCAGCGAAGGCGGCATCACATTCAACAATGATGTTGACTGATCTACCGCTTTCGCTGGCAAGCCAGCTCCTACAGAGTGATCTCCATCGGTCAGGAGATTGGGGTTACTTGCGGGCCACAATCACCGCCCGCATCGGCGCCGGCAGCCCTTCAATCGTCTTGCCGTGGTCCTCAGGATCAAGGAAGTCGCTCAACGACTGATACTTCATCCACTCCGTCCCGCGCTGTTCCTCGACCGTGGTCACGCTGACATCCACGCACTTCACATCGCTGAACCCGGCACGCCGCAACCACAGCTCCAGCGCCGGCACCGACGGCAGGAACCATACATTACGCATCTGCGCGTACCGGTCTTCCGGTACCAGCACCTGCTGCCGATCGCCTTCGATCACCAGTGTTTCCAGCACCAGTTCGCCACCCTTAACCAGGCAATCCTTCAGCGCCAGCAAGTGCTCGATCGGCGAGCGGCGGTGGTAGAACACCCCCATGGAAAACACCGTGTCGAAACCTTCCAGGTTGGCCGGCAGATCCTCAAAGGGAAACGGCAGGTGCCAGGCGTTGGGCTCGGACAGGTAGCGCTGCACCGCCTGGAACTGGCAGAAGAACAGCCAGTTGGGGTCGACGCCAATCACGCTGTCGGCACCGGCGCCGAGCATGCGCCACATGTAATAACCGTTCCCGCAGCCGACATCGAGGATGCGTTTGCCCTTCAAATCCAGGTGTGGCGCGACCCGCGACCATTTCCAGTCCGAGCGCCATTCGGTGTCGACGTGCACGCCGAACAGATCGAACGGCCCTTTGCGCCACGGCGACAACCCCATCAAGGCCGTGCGCATCTGCGCGCGGGTCTCATCGTCGCACTCGGTGTCCAGCTTCAAGCCGTTCAACAAGTCGACTTCGCTCGGCTGGATCTTCGGCAAGGCGTCCAGCGCGCTTTGCCAACGCTCCAGGTCGCCATGACCCTTTTCCATTTTCTTGTCGAGTTGCGCTTGCAGGGTGTTGGCCCAGGCAGCCAGGGGAGTACCGGCCAGTCGGCGGGCGAGGGGGGACAGATCGATCATGGCAAGGCAATCAACGAGGCAAAGTTAAGACACTGGAACCACGGCACGACTTTCGAGAACCCGGCCGCCAGCAGGCGTTCGCGGTGTTCTTCGAGGCTGTCGGGCTTCATGACGTTTTCGATGGCGCTGCGCTTCTGGGCGATTTCCAGTTCGCTGTAGCCGTTGGCGCGCTTGAAGGCCACATGCAGATCGGTGAGCAGCGCGTGTTCTTCGGGGTCGTTAAAGCGCAGTTTTTCCGAGAGGATCAACGCGCCGCCGGGCAGCAGCGCCTGGCGGATGCGCGACAGCAACGCGCTGCGCTGGTCCGGGGCGATGAATTGCAGGGTGAAATTCAGCGCCACCACCGAGGCTGGCTGGAACTGCAGGGCGAGGATGTCGCCTTCGATCACTTCGACGGGCAGCAACTCCTGGAACATCGAGTCCTGGCCATTGAGATACTCGCGGCAGCGTTCGACCATAGCCGCGGAGTTATCCACAGCGATCACCCGGCAACCGTCGGTGCGCACATGGCGGCGCAAGGCCTGGGTCACGGCGCCGAGGGACGAGCCCAGGTCGTAGAGCACGCTGTTCGGTTGAGCGAACTGCGCAGCAAGCACGCCGAGGTTTTCAACGATGGTCGGATAACCCGGCACCGAGCGCTTGATCATGTCCGGGAACACCCGCACCACGTCCTCATTGAAGGCGAAGTCAGGCACCTGGGCCAAAGGCTGGGCGAAAAGGCGATCGGGTTCTTTGCTCACGGCGGTTCCAGCGGCTTGGGTGGAAAAGGCCGGCATTTTAGCCAACTTGGCGTGGGGATGCGCGGGTTGTCTGATAAACCGGTGGTGTCGCCCTCGTTCTAGCGGTGAAGTGCTGTTGTGGCGAGGGAGCTTGGTCCCGTCCGGCCGATCCGCGCCCAGGCGCAGCAGTCGTAGACCCGGCCAATCGGGGGATCAGATAAAACTCGATTGAATGGTATTGGGGCTGCTTCGCAGCCCAGCGGGAGCAAGCTCCCTCGCCACAGGGTTCAGCGCGGTTTCTGGGTGAACGCCGAGGCGGTGATTCCCCATTGCCCCAGCCAATAGCTGAGGATAATCACATAAGGCGCGGCATGGAACGGCGCGACAAAGCGGTCGATGCCAATCACGCTGTCGGAAAACACAAACGCCACCGCGCCCGCCGCCGCCAACAGGGCCGAGCGTTTCGGCACATCGGTGCCGAGTCGGGCCAGCGCCCGCCAGAGCATGGCGCTGATGGCCAAGCCATAGACAATCACCGGGATCAGTAGTGGACCCAACCCATTGGCAATCAAGATCCCCAGCAACAACGCGCCGACGCCCAGAGCGATGATCAGCGGCAATACCGCCAACCGCCGGCAATCGCTCAAGTAAGCTTTCAGATACGCCAGGTGGGCCAGCAGAAACGCCCCGAGGCCGAATACAAACAAATCCCCCGGCCACGCCAGCAGCACATCGCCGAGCAGGGAGAACATCAATCCAAGGCTGATCCAGCGTCGATATTCGCTGGGCGGTGCATCGTGCAGCCAACCGAGCAAGGCCAGTACCGGCAAGGGCTTCACCAACAGGCACAGCAAGGCGGCATGCACGCTGAGGCCGTAGAGGAACGTCACCGCCCCCATCAGTGCCAGAATCAGCCAGCCCACGATCAGTTAACCGAGATGACGCAGTCGAATGTTTCCACCGGCAACACTTCCGGCGCCCAAGGCTGCTGTGACGTCAGGCGCAAGCGCCCGGTACCGTTGGCGAAGGCCTGGAAGCGCCAGATCGAGACCCCGGCAGCGCCGACGACACCGGCGTCTTCCGGGTTGCTGTACACCTCGGGGCCCAGCGCACGCAACACGCCACCGGCCGAGTCCTGGATGGCCCAGCGATAACCCGTGGTCGGGTTGCTGGGCAGCCTCAGGGTCAGGGTTTGCCCAGAGTGCAGTTTCGTCGGGCATGCGCTTTGTTTTTCCACGGTCACGTTGTGTGCAGGTTGCGTGGCGCAGGCGGCCAGCAAGGCGAAGGCGAGGGGGATCAACAAGCGGGTGGGGGACATAAGTCAGCAGCTCCTGCGTTCACGACGAACGGCGAGCATAGCTGAAGATGAGACAAATTGTGACCAGAGCCGGATGGAAGAAAATGCTCACGCATCGGGCTCTGGTGCGAGGAATAAAATCGAAGCTGATCTGGCTCTTATTCCGTGACGCCGAGCTCACCTTCAATATCGCCAATTCGGGATAGGGTAAAGCCAAGCTTTATTTGATGTTCTTTAGTTATGTTGCCGAAGTTGGTGTCGAACGTGCCGGTGCCGATGGCCACGGTTATCGCCTTGTCCGGGTAGAAAACGTCTCGAAATTTTCCGCCTTGTATCTTAGTTTTCCAGGGAGAAAGCAAACGCGCCTTCGGATGTAAATTCACGATTTTGTTTGTCTTTAAAATGGGTATTGAATGAGCCGGAGTATTCTCGCTTGTCAGCGCTTACGAATAGATCCAGGACGCCTTTAAATGCATAGTAGGTGGCGTAAGGTGGAAGGAATTCGGTAAAAGCGATCTCGATCAATTGACCGGTGGACGGTAGTGTGTAAACCCCGGTTTCGATAGTTTTCGGTAGATAAAAATCGAAGGCGCGATCTTGAGGGCTGTGTTTTTCACCGGCTTTGAAGATAGCCACAATTTCCCGGGAGCCGACGCTGACGTAAAACTCTTCGGAGTTGAATGCCCCGCGGTCGTGAACGGTGGCGTTCAAGTAATTATTTTGGCAGCACCGACGGTATTCTCTTTCATCATTGATGCAGTTGTCGACAAGGTTTCTACGGAGTTGGATGTTCATGGGTTTATCTCTTTCAATGATGGTTGGAGACTTTAATGTACCGTCAATGAAGAGGCCGGAATACTGTTAGAGTTAACGGGTTTGTAGATGAATATGTTTCAGGTTGTAGGTGTTGTTCGATGAAAAAAAATGGCCAGACAATAGTCTGGCCATTCCAGTGTCGCGTTTGTTGGCTTAGAACAAAATCTTCGCCACATCCGCAAAGCGCTTGGCAAAGTGTACGGTTATCCCTTCCTTCAGATAATCTGGAAGTTCTTCAAAACTACCACGGTTCGGCTCCGGCAGGATCAATTCGAAAATCTTCTGCCGCCGTGCCGCAATGACCTTCTCGCGTACCCCGCCAATCGGCAATACATGCCCGGTCAGTGTCAACTCGCCGGTCATGGCGATACCTTTTTTCGGCGCCTGGTTTCGGGCGAGCGAGAGCAGGGCGCTGGCCATGGTCACGCCCGCGCTTGGGCCATCTTTCGGGGTGGCGCCTTCAGGAACGTGCAGGTGGACGAAGGCTTCGTCGAAGAACTTCGGATCGCCGCCAAACGACTTCAGGTTGGAACTGACGTAGCTGTAGGCGATTTCCGCCGACTCCTTCATCACGTCACCCAGTTGCCCGGTGAGTTTGAAACCACGGTTCAAGGTGTGAATCCGCGTCGCTTCGATCGGCAGGGTTGCGCCGCCCATGCTGGTCCAGGCCAGGCCAGTGATGACACCCGTGCCCGACAGCACCTGCTCGTTGCGGAACACCGGATGGCCGAGGGAGGCTTCCAGGTCTTTCGGCCCGAGCTTGATCACCGCTTTCGGCTCTTCGATCAGCTTCACCACGGCCTTGCGCACCAGTTTGCCCAGTTGTTTTTCCAACTGCCGCACCCCGGCTTCACGGGCGTAGCCGTCGATCAAGGCTTTTAACGCGCTGTCGCTGATGGCCAGGCTGCCTTTGGACACACCGGCTTTCTCGAGCTGCTTGGGCCACAGGTGGCGCTTGGCGATGGCGATTTTTTCTTCGGTGATGTAACCCGACAGGCGAATGACTTCCATCCGGTCCAGCAACGGGCCGGGAATCGAATCCAGGGTATTGGCGGTGCAGATGAACAGCACTTTCGACAAATCCAGACGCAAGTCCAGGTAGTGGTCGAGGAATTCGACGTTCTGTTCCGGGTCGAGGGTTTCCAGCAGCGCCGAGGCCGGGTCGCCCTGATAGCTCTGGCCCATCTTGTCGATCTCGTCGAGCATGATCACCGGGTTCATCACTTCGACGTCTTTCAACGCATGGACGAGTTTGCCTGGCTGCGCGCCGATATAGGTGCGGCGATGGCCCTTGATCTCCGCTTCGTCGCGCATGCCGCCGAGGCTGAAGCGGTAGAACGGCCGGCCCAGGGATTCGGCGATGGATTTGCCGACGCTAGTCTTGCCCACGCCCGGCGGGCCCACCAGCAGCACGATGGAGCCGCTGATCTCGCCCTTATAGGCACCGACCGCGAGGAATTCGAGGATGCGATCCTTGATGTCGTCGAGGCCGGCGTGGTGTTTATCCAGCACCTTGCGGGCGTGCTTGAGGTCGAGTTTGTCCTCGCCGTACACGCCCCACGGCACCGAGGTCGCCCAGTCGAGGTAGTTGCGGGTCACCGCGTACTCCGGCGAGCCGGTCTCGAGGATCGACAGCTTGTTCATTTCCTCGTCGATGCGTTTCTGCGCCTGGGCCGGCAACACTTTGTCTTCCAGGCGCTGCTCGAACTGTTCGATGTCGGCGCTGCGGTCGTCCTTGGTCAGGCCCAGCTCTTGCTGAATGACCTTCAACTGCTCCTTGAGGAAGAATTCACGCTGATGTTCGCCGATCTTTCGGTTAACTTCGGCGGAAATCTCCTTCTGCAGCCGTGCGACTTCGACTTCCTTACGCAGCATCGGCAGGACTTTTTCCATGCGCTTGAGCATGGGCACGCAGTCGAGCACCTCCTGCAGTTCGCTGCCGGTGGCCGAGGTCAGGGCGGCGGCGAAGTCGGTCAGTGGCGACGGGTCATTGGGGCTGAAGCGGTTGAGGTAGTTCTTCAGCTCTTCGCTGTACAGCGGGTTGAGCGGCAACAGTTCCTTGATCGCGTTGATCAGCGCCATGCCGTAGGCCTTGACCTCGTCGGTCGGCTCGGTGGGCTGGTGCGGGTATTCCACTTCCACCAGATACGGCGGGCGATGGTGCTTGAGCCAGGTCTTGAGACGCACACGAGTCAGGCCCTGCGCGACGAATTGCAGTTTGCCGTTTTCGCGGCTGGCGTGGTGCACCTTGACCAGCGTGCCATAGAGCGGCAAGGCCGAGGTATCGAAGTGGCGGGGGTCTTCCTGGGGCGTGTCCATGTAGAACAGGGCCAGGCAGTGATGATCGGATTTGCTCACCAGATCCAGGGTTTCAGCCCAGGGTTCCTCATTGACGATGACCGGCAGTACCTGGGCCGGGAAGAACGGGCGATTGTGGATCGGGATGATGTAGACCTTGTCCGGCAGGTTCTGACCTGGCAGGGCGAGGCCTTTGCCGGTGGAGTGATGTTCAACGATATCCGGATCGGCGTATTCGCTCGGGTCTTCAGGGAATTCTTGCTGGTCGCTCATGGGGCACCTGCGCAATGGAGTATGGGTCTTAGATGGGGCAGGTGGAGGGTGGTTTCAATGGTCGCTATTAATTCAGGATGTTCGGTTTTGCTCCTGTAGGAGCGAGCTTGCTCGCGAAAAACCTGAAAACGCCGCGGGGCATCAGGCCCGGCGCGTCATCGTTGACGACCATCGCGAGCAAGCTCGCTCCTACAAAAGGGCAGCAAACCATTTCACATCAGAAGCGGCAAAACTGGTTACTTCTCAGGGTGCTCATGCAGGTGAATCGATCTGATCCAGCACCCGATTCGCCGTGATCTCCGCCAACATGATGCTGTTCGATATACCCAGAAGAGCATTGCGCGATCCGCCGTCCAGGTGATCCACCAGGTGATGGACCATCACATCGACCGAGGCCAGCGTCTCGACCAGATAGACCACGAGGGTTTCGGTCGTGGCCTTTGGGTCCACTGTGAACAGGGTGCTGGGCGTGCGTGGGGTGGCTTTGATGTCGGCGGTCGACGGGAAGTGGAGATCGAGGGCGCGTTCGGCGGCTTCGTTGAGTTTGTTCGAATCGGCGGCGTAGGGGGAGACGGTGTCGTTTTCGGGGGGATTCGGGGTTGGTTTGAACATGGTGAAGCTCCATTCGAAGAAAGAGAGTTCGCCACGACTGCGACCAAGCAGTTGGGTGGCGAACCGTACGCAGGTTGGTCGACCAGGGAATGGAACCCGGCAGGGCCGAAGCCCTCCCACGCACAGCTCGCCATGAAGCAAGCACGAAAAGTGCGCCATTCTAAACCTGGGCGACCAAACCCGTTCGCTGAATTTGCAGCGACCCCGAAGCCTATCCTCCCGACTTCCGACACGGCATCCGATAGAAGTTGTCGGAATACTTCCCGGTAACCGCTAAATCTGTAGGACGTGCGCAAATTATTTCGAGCCGATCACGATCAAATGTGGGAGCGGGCTTGCTCCGGGCGGCGTTCCGACGAAGGCTGTTTAACATTCCGCATCTGAGTTGGCTGACACACCGCTTTCGCGAGCAAGTCGGATCGCCGCACCGCCGCTCCCACATTTATTCGGCAGTGTGGCAAAAAATAGCGTTCATAAAAAAAGGCGACTCCCTCGCAGGAGTCGCCTTTGATTTGACTGCCGCTAAAACTTACTCGGACAGTTTGTACGCAATCACATAGTCACCCTGCTTGGTGCCCAGCGAACCATGACCGCCAGCAACCACCAGCACATATTGCTTGCCGTCCTTGCCGGTGTAGGTCATCGGGGTGGTTTGTGCGCCGGCTGGCAGGCGGCCTTCCCACAGTTGCTTGCCGTTTTTCACGTCGTAAGCCCGCAGGTACTGGTCAAGCGTACCGCTGAGGAAGCCCACGCCACTGGCAGTGGTGACGGTCCCGCCCAGACTTGGCACGCCCATGCTCAGAGGAACAGGAACCGGTGAGCTGTCGCGCACGGTGCCGTTCTTGTGCATCCAGATGGTTTTGCTGGTGGTCAGGTCGATCGCCGCCACGTAACCCCAGGCTGGCGCCTGGCATGGCAGGCCCATGGGCGACAGCAGTGCTTCCAGGACCACGCCGTACGGCGCGCCTTTGTTCGGCTGCACGCCTTCGGTTTCGCTTTTACGCGGACCTTGGGCGGCGATTTCCGATGCCGGGATCATTTTCGATTTGAACGCCATGTAGCTCGGGTTCACGAAAGCGATCTGGCGCACCGGGTCAACCGCGATGCCGCCCCAGTCGAACACGCCGAAGTTGCCGGGATACACGATTGAGCCTTGCAGCGATGGCGGGGTGAACGGGCCGTCGTAGCGCATGGACTTGAAGTCGATCCGGCAGATCAACTGGTCGAACGGGGTGACGCCCCACATGTCGCGCTCTTGCAGCGGCGGCGGCATCAGGTTCAGCTCGGATTTCGGCTGGGTCGGTGAGGTGCGGTCACCTTCGACAGCGCCTTGTGGCACCGGCACTTCGTGGATCGGCACGATGGGTTCGCCGGTGCTGCGGTCCAGCACGTAGATGCTGCCTTGCTTGGTGGACGCCAGTACCGCCGGCTTCACGCCGTCGGCGGTTTTCAGGTCCATCAGGGTTGGCTGGCCACCGACGTCCATGTCCCACAGGTCATGGTGGGTGAACTGCATGTGCCAGCGCACCTGGCCGGTCGCGATATCGAGGGCGGTGAGGCCCGCGGCATGCAGTTCCGACTCAGGCGTACGATCGCCACCGAACTGATCCGGGGTCTGGTTGCCCATCGGCAGGTAAAGCATGCCGAGTTTTTCGTCGACCGCGAACATGGACCACATGTTCGGTGAGTTGCGGGTGTAGACCTCGTCTGCAGCGATAGGGGTGGTGTCGTCCGGGTTGCCGCTGTCCCAGTTCCACACCAGCTTGCCGGTGTGCACGTCGAACGCGCGGATCACGCCGCTGGGCTCGTCGATGGAGACGTTGTCGGTGACGTGGCCGCCAATCACCACCAGGTCCTTGGTGACCGCCGGTGGCGAGGTGGAATAGTAACCGCCGGCGGTGAAGCCGCCGATGTTGGCGCGCAGATCGACCTGGCCTTTGTCGCCGAAGTCTTCGCACATCTTGCCGGTGTCGGCGTCGAGGGCGATCAGGCGCGTATCGGCGGTCGGCAGGAAGATGCGACGGGGGCAGACGGTGCTGACGGGCGTCGTGCTGGCCGTACCGGTCGGGCTCTGCTCGGAGGCATAGACGGCGTCATCGTGATAGGTCACGCCACGGCAGGTCATGTGCGCCCAACCCTTGAAGTTCTGCGCGTTCTGCGTGGAGAGCTTCGGATCGAAACGCCAGATTTCCTTGCCGGTGTCCGGGTCCAGGGCGATCACCTGGCTGTGCGGCGTGCACACGTAAAGCATGCCGTTGACTTTCAGCGGGGTGTTTTCGGCGGTGGTTTCACCCGGGTCGTTCGGCCCTGGCAGGTCGCCGGTGCGGTAGGTCCAGGCCGGTACCAGTTTGTTCACGTTCTGCGGGGTGATCTGGGCCAGGGGCGAGTAACGATCGCCGTGGGCGCTACGGCCGTAGGAATTCCAGTCGCCGTCCGGCATGGCCGGGGCGGTGTTGGTCATGCCCGGCACGCTGTCGCGGTCCAGTTGGCCTTTGATTTCACCGGGGTTGGTGAATTGGCTGGCCAGCGCAGTGGCGCCCGCGAGCACCACGGCCACGCTCAGCGCGCCGGTGCCCATCGGCGCGGCGCCTGCGCGCAACAGCGGACGACGGAACCACGGCAGCAGCATGACGATGCCCAGTGCAAACAGCATGGCCAGGCGCGGCACCAGTTGCCACCAGTCGAGGCCGACTTCCCACAGGGCCCACACCGTGCTGGCGAACAGCACCAGTGCGTACAGGCCCAGCGCAGCGCGGCGCGCGGCAATCAGCAGCACGCCGGTGAGTGCCAGGCCGATACCGGCCAGCAGGTAGTACAGCGAGCCGCCGAGCAGGCTCAGCTTGATCCCCCCGGCCAGCATGGCCAGGCCCATTAGCAGAAGCAGGATGCCGAGCAGGCTCGGCAGCAGACGGCTTCGACTCAAAGCACCATCAGTGCTCATAGTGTGGTTCTCCGTGACGTTTTAAGTAGTCCCGCGCAAGTTCACTGTAGATGACGATCTCGTGCGGGCTGGGTTCATATGAAAATGGTGCGGTGGAATGCGACCCCCTGTAGGAGCTGGCTTGCAGCGAAAGCGGTGTGTCAGCTGACATCTGCGCCGGCTGACGCGCCGCCTTCGCTGGCAAGCCAGCTCCTACAGGGTTGCGGTGTGTCAGTTGACATCTGCGCCGGCTGGCACGCCGCCTTCGCTGGCAAGCCAGCTCCTACAGGGGGTTACGGTGTTGGTTAGAACGATGACTGGACCTTGATCCCGCCAATCAGCGCGTCATCGACCCGGTCCACGCCACCGGGGTGGCGGATGTATTGCAGGTTCGGGCGCACGGTCAGCCAGTTCGTGACGTGTACGCCGTAATAGAGTTCGGCGCTGTATTCGGTGTCTTGCGGTGGCAGGAACGACGGGTCGTTGTAATCGGATACCGCGCGAGCCTGGTTGGTCGCCTCGGCGTTCTTGCGATAGGCCGGGTTGACGTGGACCCGAGCGACGGCGAAGCCGATATCGTCCCGGGCGCGGGCATCGAACAGGCCTTTGTAGACGACGCCGGCCTGGACATAGTTGTCGATGGCATTGGTCTTCTTGTCATGCATCGTGCCGTTGGCGAACACGCTCAAGCCGCGGGAGTTGTCGCTGGCGCGGCTGGTCAGTTGCTGTTGCACACCGAGCCACACCCCGTGTTTGCTGGATGCGCTGCGGTAAGCCTCGCCGCTCAGGGCCGCCGGCTGGCCATTGCTGTCCTTGTAGGCATCGGTGGCGTTGGCGTTGCTGTAGTAGTAACCGGCGCGGTATTCACCCGGCAGGCCATTGAGCTTCGGCGACCACACCAGCTCCACGGGCAGGATCGCGCCCTGGGTGCCACTGCCGCTGAGTTTGAAACCATTGTCGCGATCCAGGTTCGACGGGTTTTGCTCGTAAGCGCCGATCTGCGCGTAGAGCTGCGGCGTCAGGTGATATTTGACCCGCATCGCCCACTGGCTGACCGGCCAGTTGTACCAGATGCCCCCGACCCAGTTACCGACCTGGGAGCCACAGAACGCCAGGTTCTGGAAATCGCAGGGAAAGCTGTTGAAGTCCTCGCCTTCGCCGAAGCGGCCGACCTTGATGTCGAGTTTCTGATCGAAGAATTTCTGCTGATACCACATCTGCGTCAGGCGCCAGGTCTGGCCACGGCCCCAGACTTCCTGGGCCGAGGTGAAGCCGCCGACTCGTGGATCGTTGATCCGGTCGTTGCTGATGTTGTTGCCGCTGCGCTCGGTGATGGTCAGCTGAAATTCGGCAGCGTCCCAACCGAGGATTTTCTGCAGGTCCAGGTGAGTGCCGAAGCCGAACTGATCGCTGTAGCGAGCGGTGCGATCGTGGTCGTAACCGCCGTGCAGGTTGCTGCCCATTTCACCGGTGTAATCGACTTTGAAGTCGTAGCCTTTAGCCGATAGCTCGGTGCGCGCGCCATTCCAGTCGCCGAGCATCCATGGTGAGTCACTGTCGAAAGCCGGGGCCGCATGGACGCAGGTCGCGAGGTTTAACAAGGCGAAACCGCCGATCATGTTCAGGGCTTTTCGACTGGCAACAGTCATGCAGACAGCGCTGTCTCGCGAAGATTGAAAATAAGGCATAGGGAAGAAATTCTTGATCTTTTTCTGGGATGAACGGAAAGCAGCAGAGATGAAGCGGGCGGCGGAAGCGTTTCAGCTTGGCGGGTGTAAGGATAATGTCCTGTTACAAATAGAGAAAGGGCTTTTACTGACATGCAGCGTTTCGGAATTGGTAACAGTCGGCGGATATCAAATCCCATATCCACCGAAGATCCTTGTAGGAGCCTGCTTGCCAGCGAAAGCGGTGTGTCGGTCAATTTCGTTGTCGCCTATGAAATTGCCTTCGCTGGCAAGCCAGCTCCTACAGGTTCACCTACATTTAACGAACAGCGCACAGATCGCTTTCCCCGGATGAAGCCCTCGGCTAAGGTGCGCGGCTTCCAATTCCTACTTCGCTCGAAGGCCTGGCATGACCGAACAGAATAACAACCCACTGCACGGCGTGACGCTCGAGCAGATCCTCAATACCCTGGTTGAGCACTACGAATGGTCGGGGCTGGCCGAGCGCATCGATATCCGCTGCTTCAAGAGCGACCCGAGCATTAAATCGAGCCTGACCTTTTTGCGCAAAACCCCCTGGGCGCGGGAGAAGGTCGAACGCTTGTATGTGAAGTTGATGCGCACCAAGCGTCCGGTCTGAACATGGTCCGCCCGTCTGCCGCGCGGCGTCGCTTTGTGGCGGTGGCTGCCTTCCTCGGCTGGGCGGGATTGAGCATTCAGCTGTACCTGATTCTTTACCTGCGCTGGAGTATCGAAGCCAGCCTGCTCGGCGGGTTGATGAGTTTCTTCAGCTATTTCACCGTACTGACCAACACGCTGGTGGCCACTGTGCTGACGTGTGAGCTGACGTCCCGCGAGTCGGCGGCGCGACGCTGGTTTTTGCAGCCGGGGGTGAGCAGTGGCATTGCGGCGAGTATGGCGCTGGTGGGGCTGGCGTACAGCCTGTTGTTGCGCCATTTATGGCACCCCGAAGGCTGGCAGTTGCTGGCTGATGAGTTGATGCATGATGTGATGCCGCTGCTGTTTCTGGGCTGGTGGTGGTGCTGTGTGCCCAAAGGCACCTTGCGTCCAAGGCACATCGCGCTGTGGCTGATCTATCCGCTGGTGTACTTCGCTTATGCGCTGCTGCGTGGGCATCTGCTGGCGGCTTATCCGTATCCGTTCATTAATGTCGAGAAGCTGGGTTATCCACAGGTGTTCGTGAATGCGGGTGGGTTGCTGGTGGGATTTGTGGGGATTGGCTTGCTGGTGATTGGCCTGGATCGGTGGCGGCGTAACCCCTGAATCACCTCGGGACCCTGTAGGAGCCGGCTTGCCGGCGAAAGCGGTGGGTCAGTCACCACATGCGCCGAATGACACACCGCCTTCGCTGGCAAGCCAGCTCCTACAGGGGGATTGGGTTTATTCTTCGGTGGTGTCGTCCAGCCGCCAATAGCCAACCGCTTTGACGAACTGCTCGTCCAGCCCATGCTCATCCAGCAACACCCGGCGAATCTGCCGCGACACTTTGCTTTCGGTCGCCACCCAGGCGTACAGCTTGCCACTGGGCACCTGCAGTTCTTTCACTGTGGCCAGCAGGTTGTTCCTGCCGCCTTCACGCAATACCCAGATCACATTGACCTGCGCCGGGCTTTCGAGCTTTTGTTGCTCGGCGCCGTTTTCCACTTCCACGATCACCAGTGCCCGCCGGTTGGCCGCCAGGCCTTCCAGGCGCCGGGCGATGGCGGGCAGGGCGGTCTCGTCGCCGATCAGCAGGTAGCTGTCAAAGATGTCGGGCACGATCATCGAACCCCGTGGCCCGCCGATGTGCAGGAACTGGCCAGGTGTGGCCTGTTCGGCCCAGGTCGCGGCCGGACCGTCGCCGTGCAGCACGAAGTCGATGTCCAGCTCCAGTGTGTCGAGGTCATAACGCCGCGGGGTGTAGTCGCGCATGGCCGGCATCGGGCCTTGGTCTTTGCCGGCACCGAGTACCAGGGTGTCCAGCGTCGCCTGTTCCGCCGCGTTCTGCGGGAACAGCAGTTTGACGTGATCGTCGGTGCCAAGGCTGACAAAGCCTGCCAGCTCAGGGCCGCCCAAGGTAATCCGGCGCATGCGCGGGGTCAGGTCGATCACCCGCAGTACTTGCAGCCGACGGCGCTTGATTTCGTGCATGACGCGGTGAATGGCTTGGGTATCGATATCGGTCATTCGGCTTTCTCCTGGGCGGCTTGAACGGCGGGGCCGTCGACGATGGCTTTGGCGGTGTCATTGAGCAGGTCGCGTACTCGCAGGATTTCTTCCGGACTCCAGCGACCGTGATGCATGTGCAAGGCATGGCGCAGGTTGTGCACGGCTTCGTGAATTTCGGCCGGGCGATCATGGCCGCGCAATGAGCGCTTGCTGACTTCGATGCGCATGCGCACGCCGTCCAGGGCAATCACTTGCTCACTCAAGGAAACGCGTCCGGCGTCGGTCACGCTGTAGCGTTTTTTCCCGCCCGCGGCATCGCCCTCAATCATTTCGCTTTCTTCCAGAAAGGTCAGGGTCGGGTAGATGACGCCGGGGCTGGGGCTGTAGGCGCCGTCGAACATGTTTTCAATCTGGCGGATCAGGTCGTAGCCGTGGCATGGCTGCTCGGCGATCAGCGCCAGCAGCAGCAATTTCAAATCGCCCGGGGCGAAGACGCGGGGGCCGCGTCCGCCGCGCTCGCGGCCGGGCCCGGGGCGCTTTTCGAAGCCGTCGCGGCCGTCGTTATGGTCGCGGTGGGGGGAATGATGGTCTCTCATTTTTGCTTGCTCTCCTGGTGTTTAGATACAACTTAAGATATATCTTATGGCGAAGGCAAGACGTTTTTTGCCGCAGGCAGGCCTCTGTTGACGAGCGGTGGGTTGCTTGAAATTGGATCATTGCGCAGAAAAATTCGCTGCATGCCGGCAATTTTTTTTGTGAAATCAGGGTTATTGAATGACTTAAAGCAATTGCTCTAATAATAGTTGAGCTTTTATTCTAAACTCCTTATAAATCTACTATCTATTACGCGAAATCCCTGTATGGTTTTTTAAGTAAATCTGTATGTAGGGCGTAACTTACAGTCACTGTTTTGTATTTTGATTTTTTGTATCTTTTTCCTTCGGGTTGTAAGGTGGTTTTACTACGACCTCTGAGGAAGTTGCCTGCTTACTTTCCGGAACGGGAAGGTGAAGATGCACCGGCGTTGGAAGTTCAAACAAAACGACCCGAGACAGGGAAGAGACTTTTGAACTTTCAATGAACCGATTCCATCTAGAAAACAGGTATTTAAAATGTTCAAGAAATTCGCAATCGCTGCCCCGTTGGCTCTTCTGGCACTGGGTTCTTCCGGAGCGTTCGCTGCCGGTGAAGCCGCTCATTCCATTAGCATCGTCGCTCACGTGCCGACCAACGGCTTCTACGTGGTGCCGGTCGATCCTGATCTGGTCACCAAGGATCAGCGCATGGACCACAATCCGGGCACGGGCAAGATGGACGAGGTCAAGGGTTTTTTTGACGTTCGCAACAACAACGGCTCTGTCCACGCCAGTGTTGTCACCGCTCCCAAGTTGATTTCCGGCGCGGACACCATTGATCTGAAAGTAGAACTCAATGGCAAGGAATTGACGACTACGCCACAGCAGGTAGTTGGCGAAGCTGAGTCCGATGTGAACTACCGCGCGGCGCTGCGTATCAGCTCGACTAATGCGACCCCCGCGGCAGGCGACTACACCGGTGTGGTGGCAATGGTATTCGACGCTGTTCCACCCGTAGCACTGTAAGCGTCCTGCTGGCCTGAAACGCCATCATCCACGGTGGTGTTAACCGGCGGGCATACACCTTTGTATGTCCGCCGGACTTCAACCTGTTCGTAATCAGAGTAAGAGTTCATGTTCCCGATGACACCCATCGCGGCTGCGCTTGCGCTGTTGTTTTGTGCCAGTGCAGTGGCGGCTCCCGTTTCTTCCGCCGGTACGACACCGCGCAGCCTGTTGGCCCAGGCCAAAGGCCTGCCGGCGGATTTCGAGGAGCATTTCTTTGATGTGCCTCTGGCTGTTCGGGTGGAGCTCGATCAACAGCCGCTGGGCGAGGCCATGGTGGTGCTGTCTCGTGACGATCGCATCACCCTGCTCGAATTTACCGACACCAGCGACAACCGCTTTGGCCCCGCCGAGCGGGAAAAATGGGCGAGTTATCTCAAGCCAGGCGTACTGCTGGGCAATTGCACCGGCTCATGTCCGGATCAGGTGCTGGCCGTGCACTACAACCTGGAAAACTCGTTGGTCTCGATCCTCACCGAAAACGCGGAACGCGATGTTGAAGCCAAGCGTTACTTCGATCAGCCCGCGGGCGGCAGCAGCGGTTTGATGGTCCGTAACCAACTCAACCTCAATGGCGGCCAGGATCAGGATCTGGGCGGGCGTTATGGCCTCGAAGCCAGCGCGAGCCTGGGCAACTGGAGCCAGACCTTCAACATGCAATTGGCCCGCCTCGGCGGTCCCGATGACAAGCTCTATCATGCGGTGCATGAGCTTTACACCCAGCGCGAACTGCAAGGCAGCTTCCTGCGCCTGGGCTATTTCACCCCCAATTCCGAAGGGCTGACCCGCCAACCGCGCACGTTTGGCACCAGCCCCGATACAGCCGTCGGCGTCATGTACGGCAGCTCCGACAGCCTGGCGATCAACAGTCCGATGCCCAGCGTCTACCCGATCTACGTCACGGCCAATCGCCAGGGTTCGGTGGAGATCTATCGCGACGGCCTGTTGATCAACAGCCAGTCGGTGCCCGCGGGTTTGCAGACCCTCGATACCCGTCCGCTGCCCGGCGGCATCTACGAAGTGGAAGTGCGCCTGGTCGAAGACGGCCAGATCACCTCCACCACCCAGGAGCTGGTGTACAAGCCCAACAACTGGCGCAACCTCGACGATCGCTGGCGCTACAACCTGTTCGCCGGCGAAGAAAGCAAGCTGCTGAGTAACTGGGATCAACAGTCCAGCGGCAGTGCCACGGCAGGCGCCTCGGTCAATTACCTGATGCACCCGCGGGTGATTCTCGGGCTGTCGGCACGGCAGATTCGCGACAAACTGCAATACGGCAGCTCCATCGACTGGACCCTGGCCAATCAAATCAGCCTGTACGCCAACCTGTACCAGACGCAGGATCATGGCACCGGTCTCGATCTGCAAAGCCTCTATAACTATGGCGCCGGCAGCGTGGTGATCAGCCACAACCGCAGCTGGCTGGACACCACCAACCTCTACGAAACCCTGCCCGACGGCACCCGGATCCGCCAGCGCAATGTCTTCGTCGGCGAGACCAGCAACTCATCCCTGGCGCTGAACCATCGGCTCAGCAGCAAAAGTTCGATCAACGCCCGGGTATCCCACAGCGAGGGCAACGTCGAAGGCGTCGGCCTGGACCTGGGCTGGAATCAGCGCACCACGCTGTTCGGCAGCGATGGCAACTGGCGGTTGTCGCTGTTCGACCGGCCGGGCAGTTTCAGCAGTGGCAGTGAGCGCAATCGCGGGGTCGACCTGAGCGTCAACCTGGCACTGGGCGCGCCTGGCCAGCAGATCACCGGCAGCATCGGCTCGCGCACGGCGCGCGATGGCGGTCGCGACAACAACGCCTCGATCGGCTGGCGCAAGGACCTGAAAGATCACGTGCTGCAAAATGTCTCGGTGACTGGGCTCACCGACACTTACGGCGTCGGTTTGTCCAGCCTGGCAAATTTTCGCACCGACCACATCAATGGCGACGGGTTTGTTCAGCGCTCGTCCTATAACGGTAACTACACCGGCGGCCTGAACCTGGACAGCACCCTGGCCATCGGCGGCGAGCAAATGATGCTGACCAGTCAGCATGAGGTGCGCGGGGCAGGGCTGATCGTCGATGTGGAATCGGACATCGATGATATCGCCTTGCGCGCGGATGATTTCAGCGGCGGCAGTGCGGCGTTGAAGCCGGGGCGCAACTTCATCCCGATCACCGCGTATCAGAACAGCTCGGTGAGTTTCGACTTCGAGGGCAACCACGTGCCGGCGGCCACCATCGAACCGGCGCGCACCCGCTATCACCTGAACAAGGGTGGCGTGGAGTACCGCAAGGTCCGCGTGATGAAAACCCTGACCGTGCTCGGCCGGCTGGTCGATGCGCAGGGGCGACCGCTCAAGGGCCATCACGTGATCAACCACGCCAGTCGCGGGGTGACGGAAGTCGACGGGTTCTTCTCGATGGAAATGAATGCCGGTTCACCGACGCTTGAAGTGCGCCAGGGCAATCAGTTGCTGTGCCAGTTCCGGCTTGATGCAAGTCGTCATCGCAGTGAAAACAATGTGTTGATGATCGGTGATCTGCGCTGCACGCCGGAGACCCTCGCCGACGCCACGTCCACTGAACAGAAGGCGGGATGATCCAGTGAAAAACTCTACCTGGCGCTTGGGATGGTTGATGGCACTGAGTCTGTCTTCGGCGCAGGCAGCGAATCGGGAGATCAGTGCGTTGTTCCAGCCGGATCCTTCGCAGCCTGCCAAAAATGTATTTCTAAACAAAACGCAGAACAGTGGTTATTGCGCGAGCTATCCGGGCGAATGCGCTATCAACAACATGTTCAGTATTCAGTTGCCGGTTCGTTTCGATTCCACTCGCGCCATCGTGGCCGGCGACGGTATCCCGTTGAAGGTTCCGGCCAATTGGCGGCAACTGACAGTCACCAATAGGGAGACCCAGGAAACGGAAACCGTCGAGGTGCGCATCATCGGTATTGGCTCCAGATTCACTCTGAGCGATACAGCAGCCAATCTGGTGGGAGTAACGGACGTACTCGAAGGCCATCAGAAACTGTGGACCAGCAATAGCTGGGTCTATGCGCCTGCGCCCTGTCAGTACAGCGGAGTGGGGTCGTACACACCAAGCTCCTACCGTTTTTTCTGGAAAGCACCCGTGGAGGCGGCCTGCACCAAGGTAGCCGCTTTCAGCATTCCGTCCATGTCCTTCGATACCCTCGACTTTGCCTATGAGCTACGGACTCCCAACCCCTTGGGCATGTCGAGCGGGCTCTACACCGGTCCCATTTCCTACACCATCGGTCCCGGCGCCGATTTCGATCTGGGGCCACTGATGCAACCGGACGACAGCAGCCTGACCCTGGACTTCGTGCTCGACGTACAACACACCCTGAAGGTGGAGATTCCACCCGGGGGCAATCGAGTCATATTGGAACCGCAAGGCGGGTGGCGGAGATGGCTGGAGCAAGGGCGCAAGCCTGTGCGTCTTTATCGCGATCAATTATTCAATATCTCCGCTTCATCCAGGTTCACGATGAGGCTCGAATGTGAGCAGGACGTGGAGACTGGTTGCGCGATATTTGACCGCGTATCGGGTTATGGAGCGGTCGTGAATGTCAGTGTCAGCCTGCCTCACGGATTGACCGACAGCAGCGGGCAACCGGTCAGGCGAATGCCGTTGAATCGCTCCGTGACCAGTCCGTTTCAGCCCGGCATCTATGTCGATCGCAAGCCGGGGACGTTGCATTTCGAGATGGGTGAGAGGGACACCGCCTGGTTGATAAACAACTCCAGGGGCAGCCCCTATGAAGGCAACATCACCGTGATCTGGGATTCCGAAGTCTGACCTTCCGGGTTAGCCATCTTTTTACTTTTTTATGAGGTTGAGGGCGATGAAGCGTCTGTTGTGGATGTGTGTGCTCTGTGTATTCCCCCTGGCGGCTCATGCCGGGCCCCAGATCAATGTCGGCACCGTGTACGACTATCTGGATGCCGACAAAAGTACCTATTTGAAACGGGTGTTCAACAGTGGCGACAGCACGGCGTTCGTCAAGGTCAACGTACTGGAAATCGTCTACGGCGCCGACGGGACCCCCAGGGAAATTCCAGTCGAGACGGCAACCGACGGCGCGTCGCGCAATGGCGTGATGGCCAGCCCGGCCCGGCTGATCGTGCCGGCGCAGGGCATGCAGGGCACCCGTCTGTTGTACATGGGCGAGCGGGATCGTGAACGCTACTTCCGTGTGCGTTTCGTGCCGGTGGTGCCGGAAAAGGAAGACGAGTTCGCTGTCTCCAGCGAAGAACGCGAAGACTACAAAAAGAACCTGTCGGCGGGGGTCAACGTGATGACCGGCTTCGGCACGGTCTTCTTCGTGCGACCGAAAAACGCTCGCTTCGAGAGCGCCATCAATGAAACCGACAGTCGCTACGAGTTGCGCAATAACGGCAACACAGTGGTCATCGTCGATGAGTTCAAAAGCTGCTCATTGAGCAATGAAAACGACTGCGCAGCGACCACCAAGCACCACGTCATGGCCGGCAAGGCCTTTGGCTTCGACAAGGAAAAGGGACGTGAATACCGTTTCATCCTGATCGAAGGCGACAGTAAAAAAGCCCTCAAGATCGCCAGCCGCTAGGCCGGCGTTCCATTGACGCAACGGGTATCGAACATGATCAAGCAATGCGCCGCCGTCGCGCTGACGGCAATGACGGTACTGACGGGCTCTTTGACGTGGGCTGCCCGGGAAGAGCACACCTTTGAAGTCTCAGTGATCATCCCGACCCTCGCGTTTTACGTGATCCCGGCCGAACCGGACTGGATTCACCGGCCACAGCGGCTGAACTGGAACCTCTCGAATTCGACCCTGAGCAGCGTGCGCAAGAATTTCGACGTGCGCCATGACACCAGCGCGATTGAAGCACGCCTGGAAGCCGCCCCCTACCTGTCCAACGGCAGGCCGAGCGACGACATTGCCTTGCGGGTCAGTTTCAACGGTGTGGAGTTGAGCCATGACACGAGCCCCCGTGAAGTGCTGTCGGTGGCAGAAGCGGCGGTGGGCAAGCGGGTGATGCTGGAGATTGCGCCGGTGCAACCGGAGGGCGGTTATCGCCCGGGGGACTACAGCGGCAATGTGCTGTTGTTGTTCAGTGCCAGGGCGCCGGGGGAATGAGCTGAAGCAGGAGCTTATGGGCCCGTGGACGGATTTGCATGGGAATAGCGGACAGAATGACCAAGAGCGTATGAATGATGAACCTGGCAAGTAAAGCGAGGGGCTTGTGTGCACTGGTATCGGCAGGCTTCGCGGTATCGGCAGGTGCAGCGAATGTGGAGATCACGGCGTTGTTCCGACCTGATCCGACCAATCCCATGCACAATGAATTCGAAAATAAAACACCCCAGGGCGGCTACTGTGGTGATCATCCGAATTATTGTGAGAGCGGCGTCTTCAGCATCGCCTTGCCGATTCGCTTCCGGTCAGTGGCGGCTATCCCGGCACTGCATGACGAGCGCCAGGGCCCAATGTTCCGGGTACCCTCCTCCTGGAGGGATGTCAGGGTCATCCATGACGAGACTGGCGGAGAAGCGCTGGTGAGGATGCGGGTGAACGGTATCGGCGCTGCCTACACACTCAAAAAACCTCTTCCGGAAGGGACCTGGCAGAGTGGATGGGTCTACGCGCCATCACCCTGTCGGTATGGTGGTGTGGGGTACGGTCATTCCACGTACTACGCTTTCTTCTGGCGGGTTCCGGCTGACGCGGGCATTTGCTCCAAGCAGGCGCAAAAAACGATTGATGAATCCTATGGTTTTGCTTACGAAAACACAGGGTTTTCCTATCAATTGACGACGCCCAACCCGCTCAAAATGTCGACGGGCACCTACCGTGGTGTATTGAACTACCGCGTGGGGCCTGGCCAGGATTTTGACATGGGTGATGTCATGGTGGCTGACGATGATTTGATTTCCCTGGCCTTCACCCTGGTTGTCGAACACACATTGAAAGTCGACATTCCCCCCGGCGGCAACCGCGTCGTATTGGAACCGCAAGGCGGCTGGCAAACCTGGCTGTCACAGGGTCGCAAACCCACACGTTTGTTCCGTGATCAGACGTTCAATATCTCCGCGTCGAGCCGCTTCAAGATGAACCTGCAATGCCAGTACTACAGCGGCAATAACTGTGCACTGTGGGAGCCGACCGCTGGCCACGCGGTGCCGCTGGAAGTTCGCGTCTCCCTTCCCGCCGGGCTGGCGGATGCGGCGGGGCAGCCGGTGAATCGCCGTCAGTTGCGGCGTGATGGGGTAGGCTCCGAGCTGTTTCAGCCTGGCTATTACCTGGATCGCAAGCCCGGCACCCTGCATTTTGAAGTCGCCCGCGAGGCGGTTCAGGAAATGCTCTATCCCGGTGCCTCGCGAAGCTATTCGGGCAATGTCACGGTTGTCTGGGATTCGGAGGTGGGATGAACAAGGTGCCACATGAAAAAAACAGCCCTGGGTGGATGACACTCAGGGCTGGCCAAGGGGCAATCCTTAACGACCGTAGCCTGTTGCGGTATTTAGATGCCTGCTCGTGTCATCGCTTCACGGGTCAGCTTTCTGGCCAACGCATTTCGTTCATGGCTGATGTCTGACAGCAGCCGATCATAAAGCTGCTCGGTCAACACTTCGTTTTCGGGAAGATTCAACTGTCTGGCCAGTTCTTTCAGCGCATTTTGTCGCGAGGCTAATTCCGCCTCGTCCTGAATGTTCGCCAGGCCCTCCTGGGCCAAGCGCAGATCTTCGACCAGATTCTGGCGCATTTCAAAAAGGTTATCGTTTGCCTCGAACCCGGCAGGGTGAGTACGCCGCAAATGGTTATCCCAAAACGGATTTTCGAATAAATCGATCATCACGTTGACCAGCCCGTCACCTTCCTCGAGGCTGATAATCGTATCGTAGGCGGTGTTGATCTTGGCAGTGTCTACGTCTGCTCTGGTCTGATAGAGCATGGCTTCGGATTGCCAGGGCAAATCCAGCCGCTTGGCCAGTCCCGTCTCGTACGCCAAGTGCACTTCCACATCATCGGGAGGAAGTAAACTCGTCTCCAGCAGGCGCCTCTCGTTCTGTCTGCCGATCTCGGCTCTGGCAATATCGTTTACTCGTTCAAGACGAGCAGCGCTCCTGGCCAGTTTGACAAGCCTGGTTTCCAGATCCACGGCGGACGTCGACTCTGCACGCGCCTTCGACACCAATACTTTCATCCCCATGTTATTGAACAGTTGTGACCCGGCATCGGCGCAGGTCTCAGGGTGACTGGCCTGTTTGAACAGCTCCTTGCGCAGCTCGGTGTCCAGTGAGGCGGCCTCGATCATCTCCCAGACCCGCTTGGACAGTTGTTTGCGCGACTCAGGGTTCCTGTAATCCTGGCTATCTCTCTGCTTGCGGATGACCCTGAAAAAGTCAGTGGAGTCGGGTTCCGACGCTACATCGTGCCAGGACTCGGTCCGATAGGTTCCGACCCCGGTGGAGTAACTGTAGATTTGCGAGTCGTCCGGCAACGACCTCCACCAGGTGATCTCATCGGTCGCAGCCGGTTCGTAGACTTGTTCTGGAGCAAGGCCTACCGATTCGCGGTAGCGTCCCAGGCGAACTCGATCGACGTCGTGAAGCGTTCTGATATCGAGACGTGTGCGAGCCACGATCAGCGCATGATCGGAGCCAGGCACGACCTCGGGTACGGTATTGATCGGACTTCTCCGCAGGTCCAGATGAAATCCGCGGGGACGGGATTTCGCGCTCACCCCGTCCTTGAACAGGCGCTCCGGCCAAGCGTCGAGACCGGTCGTGCTCAGGCTCAGCACTTTCAGTCTGGACATGCGACCGACATCCAGCGGGTGCATCAAGGGATTGACGTCGAGCCTTAGGGTTTCCAGGCGAGTGAGGTCTCTCAACTGGCCGGCGGACTCAGGGGTCAATACGATGCTGTTGTTTGACAGGCGCAAGGTTTCGAGCAGGCGCATTTTGCCGATACTGGGCGGTAGTTCGGTCAAGCGGCTGTAGCGGGCACTCAAATGACGGATGTGGGGGAAGTCACTCAACAGGCCATTGGTGCGAGGTGAAAAACGAGTGTTGTCCACGTTCAGCACGGTCACCTGGTCCAGGTATTTTTTGATGTTGGGTTGCTCACGCAGACTCGCCCACCAGCGATCGAGCTTCGGACTAAGGAGTTCGTTGGACAAATCCAGCGTATAGCCGCCATCCGGATGGATACTGCGTTCGCCGAATGCCTCGCTTTTGCGTTCGAAGCATTCAAGGAGTCGTTCCCGAATGAGCCTGCCGCCGTTAGACCTGAAGTCAAGATAATCAGTGCCAGGGGCAGCGTCAGACGACACATAGCCCAATACCTTGTTTTCCCATTCTGCCAATGTATTCCTGAACTGGTCGAGTTCGTCCTTGAGCCGGTCAATGGCCTGATCGGGATCACCTTTGGCGCGCAAGGCCTCAACGAAGGTCTTTGCCTCCTGCTCACTCAATGTCGGGTACAGGTTTCTAACCCGCTCTTGCGGGGTCGTCGGGCTGGAAAACCAAGGCCATCGCCGTACCAGATTCTCGGTTTCAATACGGGCAACCGGGCGAACAGGCGGTTCTGCCATCACGGCTCTACGCTCGGCCGCCGGCGCGGATTTCTCTTTGATCCACAATTTCAGACGACTGCCCTGACCGGGCAGGTAACCCAATGCCGAGCGCTTGTCGTGCGGAAGGGCGCGCAATATCGATGTGTAGAATTCGCCGGCTTCATGGAGTTTGTTGTGGGTCCCGTCGAACACTTCGTACTGGCCATGCTCATCCCTGACCAGTCGTCGAACCGTAGAGGCATTAGCCGGCCCGACGCTGCAGCGCAAGGGGCCATCATCGGTGCCATCCATCACCTCGATGCGCAGGTCAGCGAAGCTGTCGGAATAGAATTTGAGGGTGTTGAGCGCCAGTCGCTCGGTCTCCGGCACCACCCGTTCATCGTCAAAAAAACCGTCATAGGCGCGGGCGATGTCGGCTTCGAAATTCATTTCCCGGGCCAGGGTCTTGATCCGCAGGGGCAGGCGATTTTCCTCGACCATGATCTGCCGCTCGGCTGCCGTGGCGTCAGTCAAGAGCGTCTCGGCCAGGGTGAGCGGCATGTCCGGGAACGTTTGCTTCAGCAGGCGGACCTCGGCCTTGCTTGACTGTTCTCCAGTCTTGTACAGGTAATTGGCGGTTTCGCGTTGACGTCCATCGACGGCATCCGCCAGTTGATCACGCAAGGCCTGGGGGCGATCGGCGAGCGGAACCTCGCGACCGAGCAAGGCCGTCATCTCGGTTTCAGTTAAAAAGCCCGTGAGGCGCGCAAAAAGGTTGCCGGACGTGAGATCGGCGAGGCTGATGCTCAGTGTATTGGCGTCCGTTGCATTCATGTTGCCGTACTGGCGCGAATTCCCTGTCAGGTCAGCCTCGCCAAACACCTTCAGCGCCCGTTCGGAAGGCCATCCTGGCAATACCGTAAGGATCGATTCAAACCAGATAGAACCTGGATCGATCGGTTGCCCCGCCCGAATGTTCGCACTCGCTGTCTGGACCTCGTCATACGCGGTGAAGCGCTTGATGGTGTCGGCGAGCACCGGTGGCGGCGGGGTGTTTTCGACGTGCATCCGGCGCAGCGCCGCCTCGTCTGTGCCGCTACCGATGCGGATCTGTTCCAGTTCAGTGGACGAAAAGCGATCGACGCGGTGTCCGAGGCGGCGCATCAGGTTTTCACCTTGCCAATCGCCCGGCGTCTCCACTTCGTGCACCCACGCGCCATGGCCATTGTGTTCCAGCCTGGGCGAGTAGGCTGTGGGGCGCGTGGGGTGCTTGATGCGGTGCGTGCTGGAGGTCGGCTCTGTCGAGGCTTTCTCGACGACATACACCTTGCCTTCCAGTGGCAGGATGTCCTGGTTGGCGTTTCGATGCAGGCCAAGCTCGTTGGGCTTGGAATCAGCCGGCAAGGTGAGATTCTTCTGTTCGTAGGGCGCCAGATCGGGATGCCACAGCGTTTGTTTGCCATTGGGCAGCTTGACGGATTTCATGCCTTCGACCAGCGGCGAGAGTTTGAGCTTGAACGCGCTGCCTATTTCAGCCCCCGCCCCGAATGCCGCCAGTTGAATGACATCCGTTACCACGCTGATCACCTGTTCTGCCGCTTCAAGGCCGAGGCCTTCGGCCAGGTCGACGATGCCTTCAATGACATCATGGGTCAGTTGATAAACGGTATAGGCCATCATCAGTTCGCCCAGTCCCGGTACGAACGGCGTGGCGACCAGCAGGGCCGCATTGAAAATGTCCGAGACGATTTTCTTGAAGTTGTCCCACCAGGCCCAGCGCGCCCTGGAGTCCGTATCGGCGGTGGACACGGCGATTTCCCGCGCGTCGTTGAGAACCTTGTTGAGCTTTTGCTGGTACAGGTGCGTCCAGTAATCCCTGGAAACCGGCAGGTGCTGGAACTGCAGGTGGGGGCGGGGCACAGGGTCCTCGCGCCAGGTTGGACTTTGATCCGTCGGATCGCTGTTCTCATGCCACCTGACGGTGACGAGGCGTTGATCGAGACCGCCGAAAAAATGCCCGCGCTGCTGCTGATCGACGAACTGACTGAAGAATTGTCGATAGCTCTGTTTCGATGAAGCGCCGACTTTGTCTTCGCGTAACTGACGCGTCAGTTCTGTCATGAACGCTTCGGTCGAGTCGTATTCCTTGAGCGGGTGATCCGGATCATTGGGAACATAGGCAATGAGCCGTTGAATCCCTCGCCTATCCTTCACCGCAGGAATCAGCAGGAGAATGCCTGTCAGACGGGTCTCCATCATCGAAAGGTCGCAGCACAGCATTCGCCTGCCATCGAGCAGCAGTTGAGGTTCATCCTTCGTAAGTTCCAGGGTCAACTTGCAGGCGTCGTACTGGAGGTCCCCGGTGGTCAACGCCAATTGCGCGGCGGCGGTGAGTGCGTCTTTCAGGCTTTCAGTCACCTTGAGTTTCATGACGGCTTCGGCCACCGGATCGCCGGGCAGCAGATAGCTTTCGAGGTGTGCCTTGTACAGCGCGCCGATGTCCAGTTCCCGGCAGAGCGCCTGGAACTGGCCGATGCTCATTTTGGGTTTTATCGCAACGACATCGAAGTGCCCGAGAGGGTCGGGTTTGGTGATGAACTGCGAGTCGGCATGGACCGTTTCGGTCGTGGCGAAGTTGTGCAGCGCCGCGTCCAGCAGGGAGACGGTCCGGGTAGTGACAGCGTCCGACACGTCAAGCGTATACCAGGGCAAATCCTTGGGCAGGTACAGGTGCAGGTAAGTCGTGCTGACGTCATGCTCGACTCCGTAGCGCTCCTTGAGCTTCGCCTGGAGCAGCGGCTTGGCAAACGAATGGACGTCCTGCAGATGTTCGAACAGTTTGTCGACCTGGTTTTGCGAACTCCAGGCCTTGAGGTTGGCGGCTTTGAGCTTGTCATGAAGGGAGGCGGGCGCGGTGGTGTACCACGGCTGCATCTTCAATGGCGTGGCTGCCAGGGCCAGGCCTCTGCCGAGGGTCGCGGATTTGAAGGTGTCGCTGGTGGTGTTCTTGATGAATTCGTAGTGCCGGCCCTTGTTGGGGGTTTGGGCAGGCGTGGAGACGTCAGACATGCCAATCATCCTTGATCGTTTTAAGAATGATCAGCCTACCTGTGGGGGCTCAAAACAAAAGCCTGGATTTCAGCGCTCAACCGGCGCTTTCAGCCTGTAATCCGTTGAATATTCGAATCTGAAAAATAACCGGATACCACCTGCTACCGGGTAAATTCAGCGTTGTGTAACCGGATTGGCTGCCGCCACGGACGAGCCCTCCACTGGGTGGCATTGTGAAGCGCTCCCCGGTTGCAGATACGGCGTGAGGATCGGCGCCATGCCCTTGAGCACCTGCACCGGCAACGCCGAAGTGAACTTGAAGGCTTCTGCCGTGCGCCCGGGCACGAATGCGGTCATGGTGCCAAAGTGGGTGTCGCCGATGTAGAACACGAAGGTGGCGGTGCGGTTGATCGATTTCGAGCTGAGAATCCGCCCGCCGGAACCGATGGCCTGGATACGGTTGTCGCCGGTACCGGTCTTGCCGCCCATGGCCAATGGTTTGCCATCGGGCGTGATGAAACTGCCGGAAACCCGTTTGGCCGTGCCGGCATCCACCACCTGCGACAAGGCTTCGCGCATGGCCGTGGCCACTTCGGACGGCATCACCCGTTTGCCGGCATCCGGATTACTGATCAGTCGGGTTTCATACGGGGTGTCCGCCGCGAAATGCAGGCTGTCGATGCGCAGTGTCGGCATCCGCACCCCGTCGTTGAGAATGGTGCCGATCAGTTCGGCCAACGCCGCCGGGCGATCGCCCGAGCTGCCGATGGCGGTGGCCAGTGACGGCACCAGGTGATCGAAGGGATAGCCGACTTTCTGCCAGCGCTGGTGAATGTCGAGGAACGCCTCGATCTCCAGCATGGTGCGGATGCGACTGTCGCGGGCGCCTTTGTGCCGGCTTTTGAACAGCCAGCTGTAGACCTCCTGGCGTTCGAACTGGCTGGCTTTGACGACTTGGCTGAACTTGGCATCGGGGTTGTTCAACAGATAGCCGATCAGCCACAAGTCCAGCGGGTGCACCTTGGCAATGAAGCCCTGGTCGGGCAGGTCATAAGAGCCGGGTCCGTAACTCAGGTACAGCCGCTCAAGACGTTCGTCGGTGAGTTTTTCGGTGAGCTTGGCGCCTGTGAGGTGTGAGCGCACGAAGCTGTTGAAGCTTTCCTGGTTGGCCTGGGGGAATAGATAACGATGCACGGCGGCCATGCGAATCGGCGTTGGGCGCATGCCGTCGAGAAAAGTCTCGAGTCGCGCCCGGGTGTCCTTGTTCTTGTATTTCTTCCAGAACTTCAGCAGGAACGAGGTGCCCTCACGGTCGGCGAACGAGGCCAGGTATTCCTGACGCCGCGGGTCGCTATCGTCCTTGAGCAGTTCGGCGCTGTTGCTTGGACCTGAATAAGTGGTGTAGCGCACCAGATCGCGCATCAGCCGAATGAACGGCAGGTTGATCGACTCACGTATGGCATCGCGCAGCGTCGGGAGGCGACCGTTGTCTTCCTTGCGAAAGTTATTGAAGGTATGTAGCCCGCCACCGGTGAAAAAAGCTTCCCCGGGACTGGCGGAGTATTTACGGTCCAGCGCGGCGCCCAGCATGGCTTGCAGGTTGCGGTCTTTGTTCTGCACTAGATAGTCGATGGCCCAGCGGCTTAAACGGTCCTGGTCGGGGACATCGACTTTCTTCAGTTCCGGGACGCTCATCGTTGCGTATTTATCGTGCAGCTCGGCGATGATCTGCAAATAGGTGGTGAGCACGCGCATTTTTGCCGTGGAGCCCAGTTCCAGCTTACTGCCTTCATTGATATCGAACGGCTGGTCGGTGCTGTCGGTCTGCACCCGTACCCGCGAGCCGTCCGGGGTCAGTTCGAACAGGGTGAAGCTATAGCGCACCTGCGTGGTACTGGTGGGGGTCAGCAGGCGTTCGCCGATCAGGCCGATCTGTGCCGCGAAGACCGGGTCGGCCAGGTGCTTGAGATACTCGGTGGCCCTGGTTTGCAGCTCGCCTTGCAAAGTGCTGGTCGCCGAGAGATCGAGGCGGTCGAGGTCGTACAGCGGACGATTGAGCAAGCCGGCCAGGCGACTGCGTGCCACGCTGATGCCCTTGTTGGTTTCGATCGGCTGGATCGTGGGCTGGGTCTGCCAGTCGCGGTAGGTCACCTTGCTGGCCAATGCCGCTGCCGAGAGGGGCGCATCGATCACGCCATTCTGGGCCAGCAGGCGAATGTGGCTGTCGGTCAGGTCGGCCAGTTCTTCATGGCCCTTGGTCAAATAATAGGAAGGGCGGCGCTGGGCAATCATCAGCGACAGCATTTCACGCAGGGCCAGGCCTTTTTCCGCCATGCTTTTCGGGTCTGTCGCGGCGCTGGACAGCCGTTCGTTAGCCTCATTGAAGTCGGCGCCGTACCAGACGCGTAAACCTTCGGCCATGCCATGCACTTCACCGTGACCCGGTACGGCCGACAGGGGCACGCTGTTGAGGTAATCGCGAATCACATTCTGGCGGGCCACGAGCGTATCCGGTCCGGCCTGATAGGCGCGCACGCTGGCGGAAATCATCTGGCGAATTTTTTCCGCGCCCGAGACGGTCAAGCCATCGGGCGAGTGCCGGTATTTTTCAAGCTGGGTCGCCAGGGTACTCCCCCCCGCCGACTGGCCCGGCAGGTGCAGCAATTTAGCGACCTGGGACCATGCAGCCATGCCGAACCTGGGCCAATCCACGGCGGGGTTGGCCTGGGGCTGGCGAGGGTCGAGCAGGAAGCGGTTTTCAATGAACAGCAGACTGCTGACCACCACTGGCGGGATCGTCTCAAAGCTTGAGTAAAGTTGTTGCGGGTATTTGTACTGGTAAAGCGGTGCCGCCCGGCAATCGGTGATCGACAATCCCGCCTGGATTTTCTCGGGATAGGGCACGAAAAAGCCCTTTTGGCTGTAGTTCATCAGCGCCTCGGAAAAGCGGGTTTGCGAGGCAATGACGTAGTCACGCTTGAGCAGCCGTGGCAGGAACTCATCCAGGGAACTGTAGCCCAGACGCAGATCGAAAGGCCCGGCGCCGGGGTAGTGAATGGCGTCGCTGGGGCCGGGTTGCACGTCATATTTCAGGGACGAGGCAAATTTGCTGACTTCCCGGGATTGAAACTTCGAGGTGCGCATTTCCTTGGTGGCCGCCAGCCCCACGACGATCGCGATAATCAACAGCAACAACAGGAACGCTCCCCAGCCGTGCCGGGAACGACCAGGTTTCTCAGGTAAAGGCGCTTCATCCACTCGTTCAGTCGGAACCACAGTTTTACTCGAATCGGTTTGCCATAACGCGCCCATAGTCGACTGATCCATTCCCGCAGATTGATCGGACTTGCTTGAAGCTTAGACGGTGGTTGGCGTTGGTGAAAAAATTGTGGACACCCAAATATCATGGATCCACTTTGATGTGTGGCGAGGGAGCCCTGTGGCGAGGGAGCTTGCTCCCGCTGGGCTGCGCAGCAGCCCCAACTCTGTTCGCAATTTATCTGAAAAACCGGACCTCTGATTTGCGCCTGCTGCGCAGTCGAGCGGGAGCAAGCTCCCTCGCCACAGGGGTATTTTCAGCCTGGAAGTATTGTTCCAGACGTCTTGAAGGGGAAATGCCGTCTGGATTTTGGCATGACGACGCACCAATGCTGTGCAATAATCCGCGCCGTTTTTACGGCGAATAATCCGACACTAGCCAGGTAATATTCCTCCGCAAACCGCCATTTCCCCGAGAGTTCTCGCTGAATGTTGTGGTTTATAGAGTGAAACCCCCTGCGCGAAGCTTTTTATACTGCACGCCCCGCGGATCTTGCAGGTTTTGTCCTGCAAGACGGTACTGCCCACGAAGCAGGTCCGGTTTCAAGCAAGCAATGGCTTATCGGTCAGCGCTTCGGAACTCGGTGGTCATATCCAATAACAAGACGAGGTTGTACCCCATGCCAGTCGGCAATCACCTGCCCCACGGCGAGACCGCTCAGGGCGGCCCGCTTAAACGCGAACTCGGCGAACGGCATATTCGCTTGATGGCGCTCGGTGCCTGTATCGGCGTCGGCCTGTTCCTCGGTTCGGCAAAGGCCATCGAAATGGCGGCCCGGCCATCATGCTGTCCTACATCATCGGCGGTCTGGCGATCCTGGTGATCATGCGCGCCCTCGGCGAGATGGCCGTGCACAACCCGGTCGCCGGCTCTTTCAGCCGTTATGCCCAAGACTACCTCGGCCCCTTGGCGGGCTTCCTCACCGGCTGGAACTACTGGTTCCTGTGGCTGGTGACCTGCGTCGCGGAAATCACTGCGGTGGCGGTGTACATGGGCGTCTGGTTCCCCGACGTGCCGCGCTGGATCTGGGCGCTCGCGGCGTTGATCAGCATGGGCTCGATCAACCTGATCGCGGTGAAGGCCTTCGGTGAATTCGAGTTCTGGTTCGCCCTGATCAAGATCGTCACCATCATTGCGATGGTGGTGGGCGGTATCGGCGTGATTGCATTCGGCTTCGGCAACGACGGCGTGGCACTGGGGATTTCCAATCTCTGGGCCCATGGCGGCTTCATGCCCAACGGCGTGCAAGGCGTGTTGATGTCCCTGCAAATGGTGATGTTCGCCTACCTCGGCGTCGAGATGATCGGCCTGACCGCCGGGGAAGCAAAGAACCCGCAGAAGACCATTCCCAGCGCAATCGGCTCGGTGTTCTGGCGGATTCTGCTGTTCTACGTCGGCGCGTTGTTCGTGATCCTGTCGATCTACCCGTGGAACGAAATCGGCACCCAGGGCAGCCCGTTCGTGATGACCTTCGAGCGTCTGGGCATCAAGACCGCCGCCGGCATCATCAACTTCGTGGTGATTACTGCCGCGCTGTCGTCCTGCAACGGCGGCATCTTCAGCACCGGGCGCATGCTCTACAGCCTGGCGCAGAACGGCCAGGCCCCGGCCGGTTTTGCTACCACCTCCAGCAACGGCGTGCCGCGCCGTGCGCTGCTGCTGTCGATCGGCGCCTTGCTGCTGGGCGTGCTGCTCAACTACCTGGTGCCGGAGAAAGTCTTCGTCTGGGTCACCGCGATTGCCACCTTTGGCGCGATCTGGACCTGGGTGATGATCCTGCTGGCCCAGCTCAAGTTCCGCAAAGGCCTGAGCGCCAGCGAACGTGCCGGCCTGAAATACAAGATGTGGCTGTTCCCGATCAGTTCCTACCTGGCGCTGGCGTTCCTGGTGCTGGTGGTGGGGCTGATGGCCTACTTCCCGGACACCCGCGTGGCACTCTATGTGGGACCTGCGTTCCTGGTGCTGCTGACGGTATTGTTCTACGTGTTCAAGCTGCAACCGACCAATGTGTCGCAAGGCGCGGTGCGTTCGGCTGCATAAGTAGTCGATACGCTTGAAATGCAAAAGCCCCGGTCGAGAGATCGGGGCTTTTTGCATTCAGGAGGATCAAAAGATCGCAGCCTGCGGCAGCTCCTGCAAAAGCAGACCGCGTGCATTGGCCAAGGAACCGCTGGTCCGAAAGAGCGTCGGGCCTGTGATTTCTGACAGTAGACAGGTTCAAAGCTTTATGACGTGAAACGGAGGGGCACCATGAGGCTCTTGTGGAAAGGATTTTCCAGCTACACGGTGGTCGGGGTCGCCAATACGCTGATCCACTGGCAAATTTTCTTCCTGCTGAGTGAGGCAGCCGACTTCAGTCAGGCCATGAGCAACCTGGCAGCCTTCTGCGTTGCCGCCTCGTTTTCCTTCTACATGAACGCGTTGTACACCTTCGATGCCAAGGCCTCGGTCGGCGGTTATCTTCTATTCTTGGGGGCCATGGGGGCCCTGAGCCTGGGCGTCGGCCATGCCGGTGACGTATGGCGGTTTCATGGTCTGCTGACAGTGGCCCTGTTTTCAGCCTTGAGCCTGGTGCTGGGTTTTCTGTTTTCGAAATACGTGGTGTTTCGCGAGCGTGAGCAATGAAAATCTCGTTGATCGTCCCGGTATTCAATGAGGAACAGGCGATCGACCTGTTTTATCAAGCGGTGCGGCGTGAGTTGCAACTGGAACAGGTCGAGTTCGAGATCGTGTTCATCAACGATGGCAGTTCCGACCGCACGGCCGAGCAGATCAAGGCGCTGGCGCAAGCCGATGACCAGGTATTGCTGATCAACTTCTCGCGTAATTTCGGCAAAGAGCCGGCACTGTTCGCCGGCCTGGAATATGCCAGCGGCGATGCGGTGATCCCGATGGATGTCGACCTGCAGGATCCGATCAGCGTCATCCCGCGGTTGATTGAACAATGGCAGAAAGGCGCCGATGTGGTGCTCGCCAAACGCCGCGATCGCACCGCCGACGGCGTCCTGAAACGCCTCAGCGCAGCGCTGTTCTACCAGGTGCTCAACCGTATCGCCTACACCCGGATCGAAGAAAACGTCGGGGATTTCCGACTCATGGACCGCAAGGTGGTCGATGTGATTCGCACACTGCCGGAACATCAGTTGTTCATGAAGGGCGTGCTGTCGTGGGCCGGGTTCACCACGGTGGTCGTGGAGTACGAGCGCGCCGGGCGAGTGGCGGGAAGCAGCAAGTTCAATGGCTGGAAACTGTGGAACCTGGCGCTCGAAGGCGTGACCTCCTTCAGCACGGTGCCCTTGCGGTTGTGGACCTACATCGGTGGCGGCATTTCGATCTTCGCGGTGCTCTATGCGGTGTACATGGTGCTGGACAAGATTTTCTTCGGCAACAGCGTCCCCGGTTACCCGTCGTTGATGACCGCGATCCTGTTTCTCGGCGGCGTACAGCTGATCGGCATCGGCATCCTCGGCGAGTACGTGGGCCGCATCTACATCGAAGCCAAGCATCGGCCGCGCTATGTGGTCAAGGACATCGTCGGCGGCAAAAACCGGCTCGGGCTTTAGCATGGGCCGGTTCAAGCGACTGGTCAGCGAAGAACTTGGACGCCGTCAGGTCTGGCTGTTTTTTCTGCTCGCACTGCTGGTGTACGTGCTGCCGCTGATTCTCGCCGACTATCCGTATATCGACGACAACTGGCGTTCGCTCTCGGCGGGCATGGCCTGGGCGGAGCAGGGCCGATTGTTCACCGAGGTGTTTTACAACCTGCTGACATTCAGCAGCAGCGCGCCGAACCTGTTTCCGTTGCCGCTGTTGATTGCCACGCTGGCCATGGCCGCGGCGCTGACCCGCCTGACCTTTCATTACTACCCGCAGCCGACGCTTGCCTGCTGCCTGGTGGTGTTGCCGCTCTGGTACAACCCCTTCTTCCTGCAAAACCTGTCCTATCAATACGACGGCCCCGCCATGACCTTGAGCCTGGTGGCGGTGATCTACGCGATCACTTTTCGTCACCCCTCGCGCATTCTGCAGTGGCTGGTGCCGTCCTTCCTGGTTGCGCTGGCGCTGGGGCTGTACCAGGTGAGCTTCAATGTGTTTCTCGGGCTGTGTTGCCTCGAGGCACTCAAAGGCGCCAATGACCGACTAGCCTGGCCGCAGTGGTGCGGTGTGCTGGGCTGGAAAATGGCTCAGGCGATCCTTGGTTGTCTGATTTACGCCGTCAGTGCTTATCCGTTCACCCAACACAATCGCACGTCGCTGCTGAACTGGGCGGCGGAGCCGCTGCTGCAACTGCACATCAACATCGGTCGGGTGCTGGAAAAAATCGTGCTGTTGTTTCATGGCGGATTGGCCTGGGTGTTCGCCGGATTGCTGCTGTGCGCCGTGGCCGGCGCGATTCGGCTGGGGTTCAAGGTCGCGACGCGTCAGGACAGCCCGGGGAAGAACCTGCTGGTCGGCCTGGTCTGTGTGCTGACGGTGCCGGTGGTGACGCTGCTGGTGTCGGGGATGGCGCTGTTTTTTCGCGATTTCAATGAAGGGGCCAGGACGCTGATGGGGTTCGCGGTCCTGTTGCTGTTGTTGTTCTATTTGAGCCACCTGGCGTTGGTACACATCCACGAGCGGCTGCCGCTGCTGCTGGTGATTCCCCTGTTGGCGATGCTGTCGTTGTCGTATGCCTATGGCCGGGTGCTGACGGTGCAGAAAGTCTTCGCTGCCAGCGCGGCATCCAGCATGGCGTACGACATTGCATCCCGTCGAGAACTGCGCGAGGCCAAGCGCATCTACCTGTCGGTGACCTATTCCGATCACTGGCTGGTGGGGGCTGCGGGCTCGTTCAAGCAGATGCCGGTGTTGCACTACCTGCTGAACATCGACTTTTTGGTGTTGGCCGAAAACCTGCCGAAACTGGGCATCACCAACGTGGTGTCCGAACGGGATCGACGCAACGCAACCCGGGTGGGGTATCAGGGTTACACACCGTTGCTGGAGAACCAGTACTACCGGATTTATCTGCTGGGCGACTACGGCTTTATCGTCATGAAAGAGCCGACGCGGATCAAGGTACTGCACTGGTGAAGCGCGATGGTCAGTGGCTCACCACTCAATTGCCCGATCGAGCGTTGACCTGAAACGCTTGCCTACCTGTCAGTTGTGACAGTAGACCGGCACTCGCGCCGGTTCTACCCTGAGGTCGTCGAAACGCAGGCAGGAAAGTGTCATGAAGGACTTGGGGAAAGGATTCTTTTGCGACACGGTTGTAGTGTTTCGTGGGCGCGAGTCATGAAGATTTCATTGATCGTTCCAGTCTTCAATGAAGAGAAGGCCATCGAGGTGTTCTATCAGGCCCAAACTCATCGCAGAATGGGCAATGAAGTGCCCGGTTTTCCCTCGCTGATCACGGCGATTCTGTTTCTGGGAGGGGTGCAACTGGTCGGGATCGGCGTCATGGGGGAATACATCGGCAGGATTTACATGGAAACCAAGCACCGGCCCAGGTATGTGGTCAGGAGTGTCGTAAAGGGTGATGCCTTAAACAATGAGCACACGTAGTTGAAAGGTTAAGGCGACCTCAAGCCTTGCAGCGCATCTGAAGACGCCTTCGCCGGCAAGCCGGCTCCTACAGGGTTTGGCGTTGACCACAATGCATCGGCACGCAGGTGATCATGTAGGAGCCGGCTTGTCGGGTCGCCGCACCGCAGCGAAGAGGCCCTCGAGGCTTGCACCGTCCTTAAGGATTTCTTCGCGGGTCGTGTTTCAGGCCGCCGGTTTTGTTTGGTATATGGGTAACTCGATCCTGAACGTGGTCCCTGCGCCAACCTCGCTGCGCACCGAAATCTGCCCCCGGTGCTTCTTCACGATGCCATACGACAGCGACAAGCCCAGCCCCGTCCCCTGGCCCACCGGCTTGGTGGTGAAGAACGGGTCGAAGATTTTCTGCAGGCTCTGCGGCGCGATGCCGGAGCCGGTGTCTTGCACCTCGATCCACACCTTTTCAGCTTCATGCCCGGTGCGCAGGGTGAGGGTGCCGCGTTCCGGGCCGATGGCCTGGGAGGCGTTGACGATCAGGTTCATGATCACCTGGTTGATCTGCGAAGGCAGGCACTCGATGTCAGGCAGCTCCTGATACTCCTTGATCACATCGGCCTTGTACTTGAGTTCATTGGCGACGATGTTCAGCGTCGACTCGATGCCCTGTTGCAGGTTGACCCACTGCCATTCCTGATTGGCGTCCACGCGGGAGAAATCCTTGAGGTCCTTGACGATCTGACTGACCCGGTCGATCCCGTCCTTGGACTCCTTGATCAACAGCGGAATGTCATCGCGCAGGAACTCCAGTTCGACCTGTTCGCGCAGCCGTTGCAAGCGCTCGATAAGCTCGCTGGAGCCGATGGCCTCTTCGGCATCCCGATAGGCGTCGAGCATTTCCTGCAACTGCTTGAAGTAGCCATCGAGCGTGCCAAGGTTGGAAGAAATGAAGCCGATGGGATTGTTGATTTCATGGGCGACGCCCGCCGCGAGTTGCCCCAGCGAGGCGAGTTTTTCCGATTGCACCAGTTGCGATTCAAGCTGTTTGCGTTCATCGATTTCCCGCTGCAGCTCAACGCTGGTTTCCGTGAGCTGCCGGGTTCGGCGTTTGACCATCCGCCCCAGGTGGTCGACCTGCATGCTGGCCCGTTCGGTCATGTCCCATTTGGTCAGCAGGGTGCTGGCCATCTGCTGCACTTCAATATTGTCGAACGGCTTTTTCAGAATCAGCAAGCGGTCGTGGGCGTGCAAGCGATCGAGCAACTCATCCCAGGAATAGTCGGAATAGGCGGTGCAGACCACCACCTGCAGGCGCGGGTCCTGCTGCCACAGGTATTCAATGGTCTGCGCGCCATCCCAGCCCTCGGGCATGCGCATGTCGACAAACGCCAGGGCGTAAGGACGGTTCTCCTGCAGCGCCCAGTTGAGCTTTCCGAGCCCCTCCTGCCCGCCGTACGCCGAGTCCAGCTCGAACAGGGCGCCGGCGGTTTTGACTTCACTGCCGAACAGCGCTGCTTCCATCTCGTCCAGTTCGACGGTCGGCGCCGGTGTTGGCATGAGTATCTTGCGAAAATCCACATGAATGGACGGTGTATCGTCGATCAGCAGAATACGCCGGTTCGAACGCTCGCTCATGCAGGCTCCGGAACGATTTTAAGCGGGATCTGCAGGGTGAACAGCGCGCCTTTGCCCGGGCCGTCACTATGGGCAGAGAGGTGGCCGTTCATCTCGATGGCAGCCAGGGCACAGCTGTGCAGGCCAAAACCATGGCCTTCCTTGCGGGTGGTGAAACCGTGGGCAAAGATGCGCGTCATGTTCTCCTCGGCGATGCCTTCGCCGTCATCCTTGACGCTGACTTGCAGGATCGAATCCTCGACTATTTTTACCCCAAGGGTCATTTGCCGCGGGCGATTGCCCAACTCGGACATGGCGTACTTGGCATTGCTGATCAGGTTGATCAGGATCAGCAGCAGCCGGTGCTTGTCGCCCATGACCTGCGGCACCTCGTTGTACTCCTTGATCACCTTGACGTGATGCCGGGTCAAGGCGCCTGCATTCATGCGCAGGGCGTCTTCGAGCAATTCGCTGATGTGCAGCGGTTCCATCAGGCTGTTGGCGCCGGCATAGGATTGCTGGGTGGCGACGATGTCCTTGATGTGGTCGACACTTTTGCTCAGCTGCGCCAGTTCCTCGGTCATGCCTTGTTGTTCCAGGGCAATCGCGTCCACCAGTTGATTGAGATAGCCGGGCAGCAATTTACCTTTCTCGTCCTGGGTGAGAAAAGTACCGAGGTCGCCTGGATGCCCGTTGATCAGCTGCATGGCCTTGCCCAGGCCCTGGGCCTTGCTGGCGCGCAGTTTGCGCGAGACCAGGTCGGCGGAAATGTTCACGCTGTTGAGTACGTTGCCGACGTTGTGCAACACGTTGGTGGCGATTTCGGCCATGCCGGCCTGGCGCGCAGTGTCGAGCAGTTCGCTTTGGGTGTCCTTGAGCTCGCGGGTGCGTTCTTCCACCCGCAGTTCAAGATCGTCGTTGGCCGATTGCAGGGCTTTGTTGACGCGCTGGATCACCGTGAAACTGCGCATCAGCTGAATCGCCAGGTACACCAGCAACAGCACCAGCAGGACTGAAAACACCAGCATGTAGAAGTGATAGCGCTGGTCGACCGCATCGGCCCGCTGCTGATCCGTGTTCAGCAGGCTGGTGATGTCGTCCAGGCGTTCGGCCACGGGGATGGCTTCAATGTCTTGTAGCAATCGATTGACCACCGGTTGCTCGCGCAGGATCAGTGAAATGTGGTTGCTCAGAATATCGATCGGACTGTGGAACTGTTCAGGCAGACGCTCTTTATTGACCGCCAGTTTGCTCAGCCCGAGCAGGATGTCAGCCGCCTTGTCGTCGGAGGTGACCTGGGCGAACTCGAGGCTGCTGAGCAGCAAATCGTAGGTGTCGGTGGCGATGTTCTGCAGTTGCAGTTTGTCCCCGTCCACCAACTGCCCGAGCTGTTGCTGAATGTCGTCCTCGGCAGTGGGCAGGAAGGCCAGCGAGTTGCGCAGCACGGCGTTGTGCGACTTGAACTGCTCCACCAGCCGGGTCTTTTCCTGGAGGGTTTTCTGGTAAGCGTCATGGCTGGCGCGCCAGGTCGGCGAGTCGTGGCGGCCGTGGCTGGACGCCATCGTATCGAACCGTTGCCACAGCTCAGTCATCTCGGTCAGCGGTGCGACCAGGGGGTCGTAGTTGTGGCTGATGGCGATCCTGGCCTTGAGAATCTCGGTTTCCCACTGGGCATTCAACTGTTTGATCCGCCCGATCAGGTCCCGGGACTCGGCGTAGGTCGTGGTCTGGTTCGAGTTGGATTTGAAGTACAGGAACAGCAGCGTCGAGGCCAGCATCACGGCGACGATGCCCAACAGCGCCAGGTTGCGGCGGCGAGAGATCCTCATAAGGGTTTGCCTCCCCATTCACCGGTCAGGGTCTTGAGGAATTTGATGATCAGGTGTTTGTCCTCGGTGGAAGGAACGCGCCCGAGCTGGAACTTGAACATCACGTCTACCGCGTCTTCGAGGGTGCTGGCCGAGCCATCGTGAAAGTACGGCGCGGTCACGGCGACGTTGCGCAGGCTGGGTACCTTGAACACATTGCGATCCTCTTCGTCCCGGGTCACCAGATAACGGCCCAGGTCGGATTCCACAAGCTTGCCCCGAGCCTGAAAGTAATCGCCCATCACCCCGAACTTCTGGAACATGTTGCCGCCGATGTTCACCCCCTGGTGACAGGCGATGCAGCCGTATTCCTTGAAGCGCTGGTAACCGTATTTCTCCTCCCGGGTAAGAATATCGGTATCACCCAGCAGGTATTGGTCGAAGCGTGAGTTTTTGCTGAGCAGCGTGCGTTCGTAGGTGGCCAGGGCGTTTTGCACATTGTTCATGGTCACGCCGTCCGGGTAGGCGTTGGCAAATGAGGCCTGATAAGCCGAATCGGCGGACAGCGTCTGCACTACGTGCTCCCAGTTGCTCCCCATTTCGCTGGGGCTCTGTACCACTTCGTGGATCTGGGCTTCGAGGGTGTCGGCCCGACCGTTCCAGAATTGCCGAATATTCAGGCTGGCGTTGAATACGCTGGGGGTGTTGATCGCCACCGGAAGACCGGCGAAACCGATGGAAAATGCCTGGTTGTCGGCACCGCCTTTTTCCAGCCGGTGGCAGCTTGAACAGGATAACGAGCCGTTGACCGACAGGCGTGGTTCGTTGAACAACTGGCGCCCGAGTTCGACCCGCAGCGGATCCTGCCTGGGCACCGCCGGCAATGGTTTGAGCGGTTCATCCAAAGGAGCGGCGCCGGCGCTCAGACAGAGCCCGAACAACGGCACCAGAAGCAGGTGGTGAAAGAAGGGCGACATCTGATGATTCCTTGGCCTGAGGCCTGAGTGTCTTTGCGCATCGTTCACATGAAGACGGAGGAAGAGGGCTGCACCGATTGCAGGTACCGGACGAATGCGTCCGGCTCCACGGCTTTGCTGAAGTAGTAGCCCTGGCCTTCCTCGCATTGATGGGCCTTGAGGAAATCCAGCTGTTGGAGGGTCTCCACCCCTTCGGCAATGATGGTCAGCTTGAGGCTGCGGCCCAGGCTGATGATGGCGCTGACCAGCGCGGCGTCGTTGCTGTCGCTGCTCAAGCTGCGAATGAACGACTGGTCGATTTTCAGCACGTCGACGGGAAAGCGCCGCAAGTAACTCAGGCTGGAATAACCGGTACCGAAGTCATCGATGGCCAGTCGCACCCCCAATGCCTTGATCCGGTTCAGGGCGGTCACGGTGGCATCGATGTTTTGCATCAACACGCCTTCGGTGATTTCCAGTTCGAGCAAGGCCGGCTCCAGACCGGTGTCCTTGAGTACCTGTTCGATGCCGTCGACAAAGTCCCGTTGGCGAAAATCGATGGCCGATACATTGACCGACATGCAGATTTTCGGCAGCCCGGCCGCCTGCCACAAGCAGGCTTGTCGACAGGCCTGGGCCAACACCCATTTGCTTAACGGGACGATCAGGCCGCTGTCTTCGGCCACGCCGATAAAATCTGACGGGTAGACGCAGCCATGCCCCGGTTTATGCCAGCGGATCAAGGCCTCGGCACCGACTACCTGACCGCTGCCCAGATCCAGTTTGGGTTGGTAATGCAGGACAAATTCGTTGCGCTCCAGCGCCAGGCGAATGCCCGTCTCGATGCTTTGCTGATCCCGGGCGCGCTGGTTCATTTCGTCGATGAAAAAACTGAAGTCGTTCGGGCCGCTTTCCTTGACGTTGCGCATCGCGGTTTCGGCTTTCTTGATCAGCGAGATCGCATCGAAGCCGTCGTCGGGATAGACGCTGATGCCCAGGCTGGCGGTGACGCTCAGGTCGTGGCCGGCGATGTGCTGGGGCGCACGGATAGCCTTGAGGAGTTTTTCGGCGATGACCGTGGTCTGCTGGGGGTGGCGGATGTCGGCGAGGATCACCACGAATTCGTCCGAACCGTAGCGGAACACCGAGTCGGACTCACGCACCGAGGCCACCAGATTGCGCCCGACCTGCTTGAGCATCTGGTCACCGGCCGGATGGCCCAGTGCGTTGTTGATGCGTTTGAAGCGGTCGAGCCCCAGAAACATCACCGCCAGTTGCTTGTCATGGCGCCGGGACAGCGCCAGCGACTGGTTCAAGCGGTCACCGAGCAACGTGCTGTTGGGCAGCTCGGTCAGGACGTCGTACTGCAACAGATGCGAAACCTTGAGCAGTTCGAGGACCCGGGCCTCGATGGTTTGCTCCAGGCTCAGGACTTTAATGGCCGCGTCCTGCGTCATCTGCCACTTCCAGGTCAGGGCACTGGCCATCTGCCGGATTTCCAGGCTGTCGAAAGGTTTTTTCAGCACCAGCAACTGGTCGCCGAATTCCAGCCGCTCCGCCATGTCTTCCCAGCTGTAATCGGAATAGGCGGTGCACAAGGCAATTTGCAGGTGTGGGTCGGCCTTCCACAGCTGTTCGATGGTCTCCAGGCCATCCCAGCCCGGTGGCATGCGCATGTCGATGAAGGCCATGGCATAAGGTCGACCTTCGGCCAGTGCGCACTGGACCTGTTCGAGGGCTTCCGAACCCTGGTAGGCCGAGTCGAGCTGAAACGACAGTCGATCTTGCTGCACGGTGCCGAACAGGGCTTCTTCGGTGCCGGCCAGGGCTTGTTCATTTTCGTTTTGCGCGCCAAGGATCTTGCGAAAATCCTCATGGATCGAGGGCGTATCGTCGATGATCAGAATGCGCCGGTTGGTTCGCACGAAAGGGGTTTTCATTTTTTGTCCCCGGTGGCGCGTTGCGGGTTGTCGTGCATCGGCCCCAGGTCGTGGCTCGCGGGCGCGATACTGCCGGCCTTCAGCAGCTCGGCGGCCTGCTGGCTGCTGACGGCTTCGCTGAAGTAATCGCCCTGGGCGTTCATCGGCGAGCCGGTGGCCATCAGCGAGTTGCGCTGCTCCTGCGTTTCGACGCCCTCGGCAATGATGCCGATCCCTACCTCCCGGGCGAAGTTGATGATGGCGCGCAAGGTGTTCGCGCATGCCGGGTCGCGGGCCGCGGTGTCGATGAAGGCCTGGGCGAGTTTCAGGTGATTGACCTGATAGGTCTTGAGGTAGTCGAAGGAGGAATACTCGGTGCCGAAGTCGTCGATGGCGATCTTCACCCCCAGCTCACGCAGGCGTGGCAACACATCGTTGTGGGTCCATTTGGTCTGGGCCAGCGTCGCTTCGGTGACATCGAAGCGCAGGTCCCAGGGGCTCAGTTCCCAGCGCGCGGTGGTGCGCAGCACGTCGTAGATCAGTTCGGGACCACTCTTGAGCTGGGCCAGGGACAGTTTGATCGCGATCACCGGAGGTGCCATGCCGGCGTCGCGCCACTGGCGCATTTGCCTGCACGCACGATCCAGCACCCAGTGACCGAGGGCGACGATGGCGCCGGTCTTTTCCGCTGCGGGCAGAAATGCCGAAGCTTCCAGCAGCCCGCGTTCCGGGTGGTTCCAGCGGACCTGTGCTTCCATGCCGAGGATCCTGCCGCTGCTCAGGTCCACTTCCGGCCAGTAATGCAGTTCCAGTTCCTCGTGTTCGATGGCTTCTCTCAAGTCGCTGGCGATGGCCATGCGCTCGACCACCTCCTGATTGATCTCCTCGGAGTGGAAGTGGTACTGGTTGCGCCCCTTTTCCTTGGAGCGATACAGCGCCATGTCGGCCTGGGTCAGCAGCCCGTCGGCACTGGTGCAGGCCGGGCTGTAGCTGCTGATGCCGATGCTGACCGAGACCCGCACATCGTTGCCGGCCAGGGAGTAGGGCGACACCAGCGCATCCCGGACCTTGGCGGCCAGCCCTGCGGATTGGGTCGGGTCACTGACATCCAGTTGCAAGATTGCGAACTCGTCACCACCCAGGCGTGCGACCACATCGTTTTCCCGCACACAGGCCTTGATTCGGCGTGCAACCTCCTGCAGTAACAGGTCGCCCACCGGGTGACCCAGGGAGTCGTTGATGCGTTTGAAGTGATCCAGGTCCAGGTAAAACATGGCGAAGGTGGCGGCGCCCCGTCGCGCGGCAGCGAACGCCTGGTGCAGCCGTTCGATCAGCGTCGCGCGGTTGGCCAGCCCGGTCAGCCCGTCGGTGCGGGCCAGCAGGGCGATTTTCTCCTCGGCCATTTTGCGCTCGGTGATGTCGATGATGATGCCTTCGACTTCCAGCAAGCGGCCCTCATTGTCGCGTACCGGGATGTAGCGGTTTTCCACCCAGCGCCAGGCGCCATTGCCGGTGCGCATCCTGAACTCGATGGAGGCGCCCGCCGCATGGCGGTCGAGCACCCGGGCCATGGCAGTGTCGACTTTCGATTGATCGTCGGGATGGATCAGCTCCTGGGCCCAGTTGGCCGACGCCACGAGCGCCGCGGCAATGTGCCCGTATTTGGTGATGTTGTGGGAGATGTACATCAACGGAAACGACGGCTCGCCCCGCAACCGATACAGGATGGTCGGGCTGTTCTGCACGATGATATTGGCATCGGACAGCTCCCGGGTGCGTTCCTCGACGGCCTGCTCCAGCAGGGACATTTTCAATGCCGCGTCTTCGGTCATCTGCCATTTGGCGGTCAATGCGCTCGCCATCTGGCGGATTTCGATGGCATCGAAGGGTTTTTTCAGAATCAGCAAGCGATCGCCCAACTCCAGGCGCTCGTCGATGTCTTCCCAGGAATAGTCGGAATAGGCGGTGCAAAGCGCCACCTGCAGCTTGGGATCGACCTGCCACAGCCGTTCGATGGTCTCCAGCCCGTCCCAGCCCGGTGGCATGCGCATGTCGATGAAGGCCATGGCGTAGGGCAGGTCGTTGGCCAGCGCGGTCTCGACCTTGTCCAGTGCCTGGAGGCCCTGAAACGCCGAATCGAGCAGGAAACTTTGCAGTGAAATCGCCGCGGAGGTGCCGAACAGGGCATTTTCGGCGCTGACCAGACTGTCGTCGTCGAACGTGGCCGGACTGAGAATCTTCGCGAAGTCGGCATGAATCGAAGCAGTATCGTCGACGATCAGAATTCGCCGGTTGGTCCGCGCCAGCAATGAATTCATCGACATGCGCCGGGACTGGCAGCTTTACGGTGGGGTGTGTCCATAGCGGGGCATCCTTTCCCTGATCACCTGGCCGAACGTACAGATTATGGATCCGAGTCAGCTGAGCATAGACCTCTGTCCGGCACTTCGCGCTACTGAATCAACCGAATCATTTCCGGATCACGTGCAAAATCATCTAGCCTGAAGCTCGGGCTCCGACAATAGGGAATGGTTGTTCGGATCCTGACTGCGATACAGCCGTTTCACTCGAGGTGACGCCATGGAAGAGCAACTCCCCACGACATTGACCGATAAACCCAAAGTGTTGCTGGTCGATGATGAGGCGTCGATCCTCAACAGCCTGCGTCGTCTGTTGCGCGGCCAACCCTATGACGTGCTGCTGGCCACCAGCGGTGCCCAGGCCCTGGAGATTATGGCGCAACAGTCCATCGACCTGGTGATGAGCGATGCGCGCATGCCCAATATGGACGGCGCCACGCTGCTGGCCCATATCCATCAGCGCTACCCCGACACCACCCGGATCATGCTGACCGGTTACGCCGATCCGACGGTCATTATCAAAGCCATCAATGAAGGGCAGATTCATCGTTACATCAGCAAACCCTGGCACGATGAGGAGATGCTGCTGACGTTGCGACAATCCCTGGCCTACCAGCACTCCGAGCGTGAACGCTTGCGTCTGGTGCAGGAGACGCGGGATCAGAACCAGCAATTGAAGCTGCTCAATGCCACCCTCGAGAAACACGTCGCCGCCCGTACCGCCGAGCTGCAGCAGACCGCCGACATGCTCGACCTGGCCTACGAAGAACTCAAGCACAGCTACGTCACCAGCACCGAGGTGTTCTCGCTGCTGGCCAACCTGCGGTTGGCGCCGGCCAAACAGACCAACCGCCAGATCATCGAGCTGGTGCGGGTCTACTGCCAACGGCATGACCTGGACGAAGGCACCCGTCGCGACCTGACCATGGCTGCGGCGCTCTACAACATCGGCAAGCTGAGCTGGACCGACAGCATGATGACCGCGCCGGCGGACCTGCTGCACCACAACGATCGGGAACGCTACCGCGGCTATCCAAAACAGAGCGAGTCGCTGTTGATGACGCTCGAGCCGATGAAGGATGCGGCGCGGCTGATTCTTCACCATCAGGAGCGTTGGGATGGCAATGGCTTTCCCGACCGGCTCAAGGGCGAGGCGATTCCGTTCGGTTCACGGCTGCTGAAACTGGCGGTGGATTTCATCGAGTTGCAGCGTGGGCTGATTCTCGAGCGGCAGATGAACAGCGATGAAGCATTGGTCTATATCCGTAACTATGCCGGGCGGCTCTACGATCCCGGGATGGTGGAGGATTTCATCCAGGTCTGTGCGGCGTACCTGAGCGATGTTTCGTTGGCCGATCCTTCGGTCAAGGTGCTGACCACCCGGGACGTGGCGGCGGGCATGATCCTGGCGCGCAACCTCAATGCCGACAACGGCATGTTGCTGCTCAACGCCGGCAAGGTGTTGAACGGGGCGCTGGTGGAAAAGCTGATCGCTTTCGAAGCCATGGAAGGGGCGAAGTACGCCATTTTTGTGAAGTTACCTGAGGATCTGAACGGCGCGACTCTCGAGGCAGACAAGGCGGCCCCAGCCCTGCATTGACCCCCCCTGTAGGAGCTGGCTTGCCAGCGAAGGCGGCCTCAAGCCAACGCAAACCTCAAGGCCTGCGCAAACCTAGGCCAACGCAAACCTCAAGGCCAGCGCAAACCTCAAGGCCAGCGCAAACCTAGGCCAACGCAAACCTCAAGGCCAGCACAAGCCTCAAGGCTATTGCAATCCTCAAGGGCCTCTTCGCTGGCAAGCCAGCTCCTACAGGGGGCGTGTTGTTCATGGGTTGCCCGGCACTCACCCTCATGTGATCCTTGCGCGTTTTACCCAAGGCCAGATCTGCCCCATGACCCTATCCAGCGTCTCGCCCCGCCTCATCCGCATCGCCGCCGCCCTGTTGATCGGCCCCGACGGGCGCACACTGCTGGTCCGCAAGCGCGGTACCGAAGCCTTCATGCAACCGGGCGGCAAGATCGAAGCCCATGAGCGACCGGTGCACGCCCTGGCCCGAGAACTGGATGAAGAGCTGGGCCTGGTCATCGATCCGGCGCAGGCCACCTACCTTGGGCAATTTTCGGCACCGGCCGCCAACGAGCCGGGTTTTGTCGTCCAGGCCGAACTCTTTCAGCTGACTATCGATTCAGCCGTATCCCCGGCGGCAGAGATCGAAGAGGTGTGCTGGATCGACCCGGCCACCGACGGCGATCTCATCCTGGCGCCATTGACACGGGACCTGATCCTGCCGTTTTATCGAGCCTCGCTGACCGCGATCGCCTGATCATTCACGCCGGGGAACTGCCATGATCCCGCTTCAAGACCTGCTGATTTTCGCCGCCGCCGCGTTGCTGATGGTGCTGACACCGGGGCCGAATATGATCTACCTGATCTCCCGTTCGATCTGCCAGGGGCGCAAGGCCGGAGTGACTTCGTTGCTCGGCGTGGTCGCGGGATTCTTCGTGCACCTGTTCGCGGCGGCTGCCGGTTTGACCGCCGTGTTCCTCGCGGTGCCGTTGGCTTATGAAGTGCTGAAGTGGGCCGGCGCGCTGTACCTGATGTGGCTGGCCTGGCAGGCGGTCAAGCCGGGGGCGCGTTCACCTTTCGAGGCGCAGCAATTGCCGCCGGACTCGTCGCGCAGACTGATCGCCATGGGCTTTTTGACCAGCGCTCTGAATCCGAAGATCGCGGTGTTTTACCTGTCGGTGTTTCCACAGTTCATCACGCCTGAACATGGCTCGGTGTTTACCCAGAGCATCCTCCTCGGCCTGACCCAGATCAGCGTCAGTTTCTGCGTCAATCTGCTTATCGCACTGTTCGCGGCGGGCATTGCCTCCTGGTTCGTCAACAACCCGACCTGGCTGGCGCTACAGCGTTATTTCATGGGGTTCGTGCTATCGGCGCTGGCCGTGCGGCTGATGCTTGAGCAGCGACGCACCGCCTGAACCTGCGGATTGAAAGGCTGGATGCCAGTCATGCCCTGGACTATCGGGCACCGCTGGCGGTTCGGGGGTGGGCGAGAAGGAGAAATATGAACACCACAGACCCTTGTAGGAGCGAGCTTGCTCGCGATGGACGTGAGGGCGCCGCGTTAAACCAGGCAGCCCGCGTCATCGTTAACGTCCATCGCGAGCAAGCTCGCTCCTACAGGGGGGTCAGCGAGCGGCGCTGACGCCATCCAGGGTCGAGAACGAGGTGTCCTTGGCCGTCAGCAAGAAATCGCGCATGTACGGCGCGTCCAGCATGTCGGCACGAATCCCTGCATACAAGGTTGCAAACAAGCCCTTCTCACCGAGGCGCTTGGCCTTCACATAACCCCGTGAGCTGTATTCATGCAGCGCCCAATGCGGCATGCCGCACACCCCGCGTCCGCTGGCCACCAGTTGCATCATCATTACCGTCAGTTCCGAGGTGCGGACCTGGGCCGGTTCGATGTCGGCCGGTTCCAGGAAGCGGGTGAAGATGTCCAGCCGGTCACGCTCCACCGGGTAGGTGATCAGCGTTTCCGTCAGCAGATCTTCCGGGACGATGTAGGCCTTGCCCGCCAGACGGTGCTGGTTGGCGACCGCGAGCATCGCTTCATAAGTGAACAGCGGCACATAGGTGATCCCGGCCAGCTCCAGCGGATCGGAGGTCACCACCAGGTCCAGGTCGCCACGGGCCAGGGCTGGCAGCGGGGCGAAGGAGAAGCCCGAGGCCAGGTCCAGTTCGACCTCCGGCCAGGCGTCGCGGAACTGGTCGATGGTCGGCATCAGCCATTGGAAACAACTGTGACACTCGATCGCCATGTGCAAGCGGCCCGCAGTGCCGCCGGCCAGCCGCGCGATGTCGCGCTCGGCGCCACGCAGCAGCGGCAGGGTGGCATCGGCCAGTTGCAGCAGGCGCAATCCGGCGCTGGTGAAGCGCACCGGCTTGGTCTTGCGCACGAACAGCGGCATACCCATGCGCTCCTCCAGCTCCTTGAACTGGTGGGACAGGGCCGACTGGGTCAGGTGCAGCCGATCGGCGGCATCGACCAGGCTGTCAGCTTCGCGCAAGGCGTGCAGGGTCTTCAGGTGGCGGATTTCAAGCACCGGGGGCTCCATGAGGAAAACTTGTGATCAACACGAAAAGGTTGAGTTTGTCTCATGTTGGGTTAGCTGTCGACAATAGCGCCATGTTTTACCGCATCTTTTACCGAGAGAATTTTCAACATGGCCTTGGCACACACACTGGGTTTCCCCCGCATCGGCGCAGACCGCGAACTGAAAAAAGCCCTCGAAGCCTACTGGAAGGGCGATCTTGACCAGGACGCGTTGAAAAGCGTCGGTCGCCAGCTGCGCGCCAACCACTGGCAAGTGCAGAAAGACGCCGGCATCGACCTGCTGCCGGTGGGCGACTTTGCCTGGTACGACCAGGTCCTCACACACTCCCTGACCTTCGGGGTGATTCCCGAGCGTTTCGACAGCGTCAAGGATCAAGACGGCCTGCCGACGCTCGACACCCTGTTCGCCATGGCCCGTGGCGCTACCGCGAGCTGCTGCGGTGGCGAACATGTCACAGCGCAATACGCCCAGGAACTGACCAAGTGGTTCGACACCAACTACCACTATCTGGTCCCGGAGTTCAGCGCTGATCAGTCGTTCAAACTGAGCTGGGAACAGCTGTTCGATGAAGTCGATGAAGCCAAGGCCCTGGGCCACAACGTCAAGCCGGTGATCATCGGCCCGCTGACTTACCTGTGGCTGGGCAAGGCTAAAGGCGACGATTTCGACAAACTCGACCTGCTGGAACGCCTGCTGCCGGTCTACAACGAAATCCTCGGTCGTCTCGCTGAACAAGGGGTGGAATGGGTGCAGATCGATGAACCGATCCTGACCCTCGATCTGCCGCAGGACTGGAAAAACGCCTTCGAGCGCGCCTATCACATCCTTCAGTACTCTCCGCTGAAAAAACTGCTGGCGACCTACTTCAGCGGTCTGCAAGACAACCTCGGCCTGGCAGTTGGCCTGCCGGTGCAAGGCCTGCACATCGATGCGGTGCGTGCCCCCGACCAACTGCTGCACGTGCTCGATCGCCTGCCGACCTACAAGGTTCTCTCGGTGGGCCTGGTCAATGGGCGCAACGTCTGGCGTTGTGAGCTGGAGCCCGTACTGGCGCAACTGCAATTTGCCCAGGAACGTTTTGGCGACAACCTGTGGGTCAGCAGTTCCTGCTCGCTGCTGCACAGCCCCGTGGATCTGGAGCGTGAAGACAAACTTGATCCGGAGTTGAAAAGCTGGCTGGCGTTCGCGGTGCAGAAATGCGGGGAAATCGCCGTACTGCGCGACGCCCTCAACGATCCGCAAGCGCCCAAGGTACAAGCCGCCTTGGCCGAAAGTCGTGCGATCCAGGCCAGTCGTGCCGAGTCGCCACGTATTCACAAAGCCGAAGTGCAGGCCCGCATCAATGCCATCGGCACCGCGGACAGTCAACGCCATTCGCCGTTCGCCAAGCGCATTGAGCAACAGCGCGCCCGGCTGAAACTGCCGGCGTTCCCGACGACCACCATTGGCTCGTTCCCGCAGACCGCTTCGATCCGCCTGGCACGCCAGGCCTTCAAGCAAGGCAAGCTGTCGGCCAACGATTACACCGATGCCATGCACAGCGAAATCCGCCACGCCGTGCAAGTCCAGGAGCGCCTGGGCCTGGACGTGCTGGTGCACGGTGAAGCCGAGCGCAACGACATGGTCGAGTACTTCGCCGAACAGCTGGATGGTTATGCCTTCACCCGTTTCGGCTGGGTCCAGAGCTACGGTTCGCGCTGCGTCAAACCGGCGATCATCTATGGCGACCTGAGCCGCCCGACCGCCATGACCGTTGACTGGATCACCTATGCCCAGAGCCTGACCGACAAGGTCATGAAAGGCATGCTCACCGGTCCCGTGACCATGCTGATGTGGTCGTTCCCCCGCGAAGACGTCTCGCGCAAAATCCAGGCGCAACAACTGGCGCTGGCCCTGCGCGATGAAGTGCTGGACCTGGAAGCCGCCGGCATCAAGATCGTGCAGATCGACGAAGCCGCGTTCCGCGAAGGCCTGCCGCTGCGTCGGGCGCAATGGCAGGAATATCTGGACTGGGCAGTGGAAGCCTTTCGCCTGACCGCGTCCGGCGTACGGGACGAAACCCAGATCCACACCCACATGTGCTACAGCGAATTCAACGACGTGATCGAGTCCATCGCGGCCATGGACGCCGACGTGATCACCATCGAAACCTCGCGTTCGGACATGGAGTTGCTCGAGGCCTTCAAAGCTTTCGACTACCCGAACGACATCGGCCCGGGCGTCTACGACATCCACTCGCCTCGTGTGCCGGACACGGCCGAAATGGTCAAGTTGATGAGCAAGGCGGTGCAGCGGGTTCCGGCCGAGCGGCTGTGGGTCAACCCGGACTGCGGGTTGAAAACCCGGGCGTGGCCGGAGACCGAGGCGGCGCTGGTGAACATGGTGGCGGCGGCTCGGCAGTTGCGCAGTCAGTTGGCGTAAATAGCCGAAGCTGATCCGGTCACACGAAAAGCCGTTGAACCTGTTGGCTCAACGGCTTCTTTGTTTCAGCGAACACGCGGTAGAACCGGGAGGCGGGCAGCCCGCCCCCCTCGGGCTCAAATCTCTTCGAAGTGCACAACGACGGGTGATCGTTGACCAATATCGGCATAGGGCAGGTCGGCGTCGTCAGCATGGGTCAGAAACCGATGTTCAGGCAATTTCAAGTGGGCTTTTTCGAAATTTCGCATCACTGGTTTTGCGCTGGAGTAGTGGAGTGGGCATACCAAAGCAGTTCGTTTGGCATGATTGTGGTGTTCCATACTTCGTATTCCTGCATATGATCGCTTCGCCCGTGCTTGCGCTTTCCGAGGTTTTTCAGCGGTCTGGTTTTGCGGATTTCCGCGGCGTTCTGGCCAATGAGATCGTCCAACATGCCATCGGTAGGTTTTTTACTGGCCAGCGCCTGGGAGGTGCGCATTTGTCGTCCAATAGTCCTGAGTTCCGTAGCCTTGTCGAGCAGTTCTTGAATGATCGGATTTGTAGCGTCCGTCGTTTCGATGCGCCGGGCGCTACCGGTCAATGTGTCCGCTTCGAATACCATCATGTGCTCCAGGTCGACAGGGAGCGTGTTCTGCCTGGCATAGGCCTGGACTTGGGTTTGATGTGCCGGTAGGTTGTCCAGGCGTTTCCGGGCATCGGAAACCAACGTTGCGAGATCCGTTTGAATCGGTGCCGGTGCCTGAGTTGGCGGGTTCAACAGGCGGAACTTCCCGTTGCTGCCTTGCTCCCAGACGACCTCGGTTCCACGCGGTCCGGTCAGGACGTATTGTCGTGCTTGGGTCGTTTTCTCCAGCCTCTCAGTCCCGATAAGCAATTGATCGTCTTCGGTGATGAAGACTTTTTTGTTGATTTTCCCTACCGGTTTCACGACTGGAGTCCCGCCGACGCCTTTGCGGGCTCGCTCGGTCAACTTATTGATACTCATCAGCAGCGGTTCAACCCATTCCACATGGAAATGCTGAGGATAACTGGCGGTCCAGGCTCGCAAGCCGCGACGGAATTGCGTGTAAACGTCAAAACATTCCTGGAGTATCTTATTACGCTCGTCTCGGGTAACGACGGTTTTCGACAGGTCATGATGCATTAACACGGCCTGATCCATTTGGACGCGCAAATTCCTTGTTTGTCGTTGCAACTCGAGCCAGGACGTATCGGTGGTAGCGTCGACACGCTTGACCATTTCCAATAGATGGCCAATTTTCACAGTCAGCACGGTGACAGTGTTGGTTTGATTCAATGATTCAACTTTCTCTTTCAGTTCTGCGTATCTTATTTCGTCAGGTGTCTTGTTTGTCCCGTGTTTTTTGGGGGGGGTGATTTTACGGAACCATCGATCCGACTGGTTTATCAGTTCCTCTGACTTATCCAGTTCGCTCACGATTTTTACACGTAATGTGCGCACTTTCTCCAGAATGCTCAGAAATTGATCAAGGCTCCCTGACGGCACCGTGTCCAACTCCCGCAAGAGGTCATCAGCCTGCTCCACCAATAGATCAATTCGTTGACCGACAAAGTGGTAGCGCAGAGTGCAGCGGTCAGCCAGCACCCAGGCGCACTCGCTTCGCACACGCACGTCGGCTGCGTTATCGCGTCTGGCCAGGCTCTTCAATTCCTCCAATGCCTCGTATCGCGGAATGACCAAATCGATATCGTTGGCGCACGCAGTATCGGCAGTCTCCACAAGTTGGGAAAAATGTGCTTGCTCAGCTTTGCTCAGTGAACTGAGTTCGGTATCAGGTTGTGGTGTATCGGCGTGCTCTTGAGGATCAAGCTTATAGAGTTTCCGAATTTTTTCGTATTCATCGAGCGCCGCTGTTGTTTGCAATCGCTGTATGTTGTATCGATCGGCAATTTCATTAGTTATGTCTTCCAACTGACCCTCTCGACGATAAGCCCGATCACGCCAAAAGCGTGGCAACCGCTGACGAATAGCCAATGGCCAGATCGGATCGAGCGCATCGGCTAAATGCCCAAGCCTTTGGCCGCCACCGAGCCCGCCGCCTTCGAAAGTCGTCCCATAAACACCGTACCAGGTGTCCCAATGACCCGTTTCGTCCAGGGCAATCGGCTGTTTGTAGGTTTTTTGGGCGTTACCGGACAATCGCCAGTTGCGTGAATCCTGGCTAAGTTCGACCTGGAAGAGGCGTCCCTGGCGTTCGATGAAGTCACCCTCGGCATGTCGGAAAATGCCACGATAGAGGCCGTGAGTGGCGGGTTGCAAACCGGCAAGCGAGAGCGGTTGTTCAAATTCGTAACCGGCGAAGCGTGCCAGCACGTGTCGGGCCTGGCGCTGCGAGACGCCATGCAGCGCCGCCGTATGTCTGACCAGCCTGTGAAGCTGGCGAGCGCGCGCCAGTGAGCGCGCCGCCCTGGTGCCGACCGAGAAGGCTACTTCACCAGGCAGCAGATCCATGGCGGCGTCGATCAGCGACAACAGCACCGATCCCAGTTCCGCCACGCCATCCCCAACCTCGCCGCGCAAAAAGGCGGCCACCGCCTGATTCGCGCTGGTCCAGGCATCGTAGAGGGCAATGGCGCTGCCAATGAAGGGCAGCATGCCCACCGCCATTTTTATGTAGTTGAAGGCGCGCGGGCCTTTCAATGTGTACCGTTCCAAGTACAGGTCGTCGTTGGAGCGCGAGGTGCCGCGATGGGCTTCGAGCAGGCGACCCATATGAGCATCGAGCAGGTGGTCGGCCAGCGAGGTGGTCGTCGGCCAGCGTGTCCCGACCTCGATCATGCCATCGAAGTTTTTCTCCACGGCCTGGTTGATGCGACTGACATGCGCCCTGACGTTACCTTGCAATGTTTTGTGGGCCAGGTAGTCGATCCACTTGTCATTCCCGCACAAGTTGTACAGACCTTTGCGCGCCGCTTCGAGACTGTCGTAGCGGCGCAGGAATTGGCCATCGTGGCTGTCGGGCAGGTACAGCAGGGTGACTCCGCTGATCTGCTCTTCGATAAAGGTCACGCCCGACAGGGTGACGGGACCTTCCCGGGGGGTATCCTGGCCACCCACTTTCAGGGAAACCGGCAGTATGGCGACGCGCTTGCCTGCGGTGGTCCAGGCCTCTGGGGTGTTGGCATCGATGGCGATGTTCAACACCTGTAACTCGTCGCTGTTGATGTGCTTTTGAAGTCGCGCGCATTCACCCTGAATCTTGAGCATCAGGCGCCAGGGTTCGACAAGACTTTCCCGGCGATGCTCCTTGACGAAGACGGATTCGGTGGCTGACCCCTTGAACGCTTCGAGGATCAGCTGTTCGTAAGCCTTGGGCAGATCCAGTTCCGGCAAGACTTTGCGCAGATAAGTCAGATCGATTCCGTTCAGCAAGCGAAGGCGATCTTTGTTCTGCGCCGCGCTGACCTCCAGCCGCATGAAGACTAAACGCTGCGACAGTGAGTCCTGCAGCACCGAATGAACATTATCGATATTGAGCTGCGCCAGGTCTTCGAGCGACATTTTGCTGCGCGCGGAGCCGGGCACGATGACCGTATTCTTCCTGACTCCGCCTGGCCCTGATTCAGACGCTGTTTCAATCGTGGTCGAGTCGGGGAAGTCGACTTGCACGGCAAATTGTCCCTCGGTCGAGAAGTCTTTGCTTAGTCGGGCGTGCAGGTGTTTGCGGGTGAAGTCGTCACGGGGTTCCAGGGCGATTGTCATGAGTTGGTGACTGCGTTGCATCGCCGGGATGTACGCCTCGAACAGGTCCTTGAGCCCGGCACGGTCAGCCTCGGTCAGTTTGCTGAGCCAGTCCGGCAGGTTGGAGGCGAGGGTTGCGCTTTGGTCCTGCTCCAGCAGATGGGCGATGGCCAGGCTTCGGGCGGCGTGTACCGGGACCTGTAAGGTGGCGAGGGATTTTTGACGCAAGATGTCCAGCTGTTCGGCACGTTGCACGGCGTCGGCCGATTCGACGTGACGCTGGCGTATTGCGGCGGCCTGTACTTCGAAGTCGCCGGTCAGTTGCTCCAAGCCATACAGGAGCGAGTCGCCGGTGATTTTTTTCAGCTGCACCGACAGCCCGTCGCTGCGATCGTGAATCTTGAACACCTGGCGTTCCAGCTCGCGACGATTGGCGAACCGTTGCAGGCCACCCCCCGTGCCGGGCCAATAGAGCAGCACGCTGTGTGGCGAGTCGGGGTCGGCGAGCACCTGCGCCCGGGTCATGATAAACGCGCCTTTGAGTGCCTCGGAGGTGACCGTGGAGGTCTCACCTTCCTGGCTGGTCAGCGATAGTGTCAGGCTGGCCGCCACCCTGTCCGGGCCGGGATCGTCGGGCGTATCCAGCAGGGCTTTGAGCAGGCTGCAGTCATCGTCGTCCAGTTGCTCGAGGGCCAATTGCAGTGCGGCTTCGGCATGCAGGCCTGTCTTGTGCGCGCGGTGCAGGGCGGTGAATGCCTGCTGGAACCTGTCCAGGTCCAGTGTGCGTGACCGGTTCAACAAGTCAGAGGCCGCCGTGTCGGCGGCTTGTTCGGCGTTTGCCAGGGCCTTGAGCGAGTCTTTGAACGGTTGCAGGCCCTCACCCTCGCCAACGTCTTCCACCAGTGCTTCGAGCGCATCGCGCTGTTTTTTCACCGTCCTCTGGCGCAAGGACCAGGGGATATCGGCGTACAGGTTGCCGAACAGTGACGTTTCATCGGTCTCGGCAATGTCACCGGCAGCTTCCAGCCTGGGTGGCGAGGCAAAAAAAGTGACGTGATTGCGTTGTCGATCAACCTGGTCGGCCTGGACCAGGGATTGCGCACCATGCGCCGCCAGTCCGGGCTTGCCGCGGGTTCCATGGCGTAAGGCAGTGACCTGAGCCTGCAGGTGAGCCGCAAACAGATCGCTCGAGCCCACGACCAACGGGTTGCTGGTGTTTGCGGTGTACTCAAAGCGCGTGTCATCGCTGGGTAAACCGGTCGGGACGAGTGCCTGGCTGGACAGCCAGTCTTCCATATCGCTGCGTTGATTGAATACCTGGATGGCGACGGGCTTGCTGGGCAGGTACAGCAATTGCCAGCCGCTGGTTGCCTCTGCGGCAGTGATGACCCACGCGCCTGTGAGTTTGATTCTGGCACTGTTGCTTAACACCAGCGCCACTTGCTCGGTATGAATGGGCTTCGCGTTCAGCGCCAACGGCCCGATGGGTGGGTCAATCAGCAACTGCAGGAATGTAAGCTGTTCCTGCGTCAGGGTGTTGCGGGCGACTGCCAGTTGGGCGGCTGCCTCGAAGTGGTTACGGTAAAGCTGAATGACTCGTTCCTGTCGCGATATTGCAGTACCGGGAGCGCGCTGGGCCCAAAAGGTTCGCCAGCGGTCGCCGTGGATTAATACCGGATCGAGTGCCTTGAGTCGTTCGAGCATTTGTAGCGGTGTCAGGGACAACAAGGGGTGGGCTTGCCCCAGGCCGGTCACTCGCCATTGCTGATCAAGCGTTGTTTCTAGCGTCGGGTGTTGCAGGACGAAGGCGCACGCCTGGGTAAAGCTGACAAAACTTTCCGGCTGTTCATCCGTGCCGGCGAAGAGCAAGCCGGCGTGTTGCCCGTTCAGGTCCAGTGATTGTTTCAGCAGTTGGTCGAGGGTGTCGCGGATTGTCGGACTGGCAGCCGCCAGTTCGCGCAAGGCCTGGCTGCTTTCGCGCCAGCGGGCCGAGGCAGTCAGAAAAAGGTTTTCGTCAGGCGATGGCGGCAAAGGAGAGAAGGGGGGCAGGTCAGCCGGTTTCGGCAGCGCGAGGTCCAAGAGCAGTCTATCGGTCATGGCAATATGGCTCACAGTGGCGGAGCGGCGGTTGCGCTCCTTGAGCGAGCCATTTAAGGAGAGTCCTGCGGGGCATTGGCACTACATAGTTACCGCACGGACCATTCAGCGACATTCATCAAACTGTCACGCAACTGTGGCAGCGCGCTTGAACAAATATCATCAGACTCGCGCTCTACTGGGGTTCTGCGTTTTGGTGTTTTTTCATGCGTGCTTTGTTTTTATCGGCGGCCATTTTTCTGGCCGCGCTGTTTAGTCTGCCATCCCTGGCGGCATCTCGTTGTGATGTGAATGTTCCAACCGAACGGGCCGATCTGGCGCAGGTGAGCCTGGCGTACCAGAGCATCGGTCGTGCGTCGGATCCGGCATTGCTCCTGGTCATGGGCCTGGGCGGACAGTTGATTCATTGGCCGGACGAGGTGGTGGTCGCGCTGTGTCAACAGGGTTTCCGGGTGATCCGGTATGACAATCGCGATGTCGGTCTGTCCACCTGGCGGCAAACGCCCGTCGATGCCAACCTGACGTTCGAAGTGCTGCGCTACAAACTCGGTCTGCCGGTGGCCGCGCCATACACCCTGACCGACATGGCTGACGATGCCTTTGGGCTGATGGATGCCTTGCACGTCGAGCAGTTCCACGTGCTGGGTGCGAGCATGGGCGGGATGATCGCCCAGCATATGGCGGCAATGGCGCCGCAACGGGTCGAGAGCCTGACCCTGATCATGACCAGCTCCGGTGCCGAAGGCTTGCCGGCGCCGAGTGCGGCGTTGGTGCAGCTCCTGTCGCGCCGGGGGGCGCCGAATCGCGAAGTGGCGCTCGAGCAGCAGGCCGATTTGCTGGCAGCGCTGGGCAGCCCGACAGTGAGTGACGATCGACAGGCGCTGTTGCAGCAGGCGGCACAGTCCTACGACCGGGCGTTCAACCCCGAAGGCGTGAAGCGCCAGATCATGGCGATCCTCGCCGAACCGAGCCGGGTGGCGCTGCTCAACCAATTGCGACTGCCGACGCTGGTGGTGCATGGCACGGCCGATCCGCTGTTGCCGGTCATGCACGGCGTGCACCTGGCGGCGCATATCCGCGGCAGTCAGCTGAAGCTGATTCCGGGACTGGCCCATCGATTCCAGGAAGCGTTCAAGACGCCGTTGCTGGCGGCGGTGTTGCCGTACTTGCAGGCCCATCGCGAAGATACTTCGCATTGGGCGCAGATTGATCCGGAGCCAGCGCCGAACCTCCTGTAACCCCCCGCAACCCCCCTGTCGGAGCTGGCTTGCCAGCGAACGCGGCGTGTCAGGCGACATCGATGCTGGATGTGCCGGCCCCTTCGCTGGCAAGCCAGCTCCTACAGTTGGATTTCGCCGGGCACAGGATTGGTGTACACCCCGATTCCTCAGTGACTCAACCCATACTTCTTGACCTTGTCGAACAGCGTGGTCTTGGCCATTCCCAGTTCGTGGCTGGCCTGGGTCAGGTTGCCGCCGCTGCGTTGCAAGGCGTCGCCGAGCAGGTTGCGCTCGAAGGCTTCCACCGCTTCGGCGAAGGCCAGGCCCTGATTGTTGCCGTTGGTGCCGGATTTCTTGAAGGCCGGCAGACCGAGGGCGAAACGTTCGGCGACGTTGCGCAGTTCACGCACGTTGCCTGGCCAGTCGTGACTCATCAGATTCGACAGGGTCTGGTTGTCCAGCTCCGGCACCGCGCGGTCGAAGCGCAGGGACGACTGCTGCAGGAAGTGTTCGAACAGCTGCAGGATGTCTTCCCGGCGCTCGCGCAGCGGTGGCAATTCCAGGGTCACCACGTTCAGGCGGTAATACAGGTCGCTGCGAAATTCCCCGGCCTTGCTCGATTCGTCCAGGTCGGACTTGGTCGCCGCGATCACCCGGCAATCCACCGCCACGCTCTGGTTCGAACCGAGACGTTCGAGGGTGCGTTCCTGCAGCACCCGCAGCAGTTTGATCTGCAAGGGCAGGGGCATGCTTTCCACTTCGTCGAGGAACAGCGTGCCACCGTCGGCGTGTTCGATCTTGCCGATCCGCCGTTTGCCGGCACCGGTAAACGCGTTGGCTTCATGGCCGAATATTTCGCTTTCGAACAGGTTTTCCGGCAGGCCGCCGCAGTTCAATGCGACGAATTGTCGGGTATGGCGACGACTGAAATCATGCAGGCAGCGCGCAACCAATTCCTTGCCGGTACCGGTTTCGCCTTCGATCAACACGTTGGCCGAGGTATCGGCGACGTTGGCGATCAGTTCCCGCAGGTTCTGCATGGCCGGCGAGCGGCCGATGATGCGGCCTTCCAGGGAGTCCCGTTCGGCCAGTTGCCGGCGAAGCGACGAGACTTCCCGCGCCAGGCTGCGTTGTTCCAGCGCACGACGGGCGACCTCCACCAGGCGTTCGGGAGAGAAGGGTTTCTCCATGAAGTCGTAGGCGCCTTTTTGCATGGCGCCGACGGCCATGGAGATGTCGCCGTGACCGGTGATCAGCACCACGGGCAGGCTGCGATCACGGGCCTTGAGCCGGGTCAGCAGTTCCATGCCGTCAATGCCCGGCAGGCGGATGTCGCTGATGACGATCCCGGCAAAGTTATTGCCGACACGCTCCAGTGCTTCTTCGGCGCTGCCCACGCCCACGCAGGGAATGTCTTCCAGGGTCAGCGCCTGTTGGCAGCCGAGCAGCACATGGGGGTCGTCTTCGACGATCAGCACACTAAGGTCGTTGTTCATATTGGCTCGGCGTGAAGGGGGCTTACCAACGGTAAACTGAGGACGAAGGAGGTACCACCGCTGGCCGGGTGTTCGACGCCCAGGTGGCCGCCGGTGGCCGCGGCCAGGCTCGCCGACAGCGTCAGGCCGAGGCCCAGGCCCTGTTCGCCGGGTTTGGTGGTGAAGAACGGTTCGAACAGATGCTTGCGCGTCTCGACGTCGATGCCATGGCCATTATCGCGCACACGCAGGCGATACTTGCCGTCGAACACCTCGCCTTCGAGCCACAATTGCGGCAACGGTTGGGCCTGCATCGCATCGAGGGCATTGCCTATCAGGTTGACCAGGATCTGTTCCAGTCGGGTCTGGTCGATCTGCACCTGCACATCGGCGATATCGCGATGCAATTGCAGGTGCGCGCTTTCCACGCGACTGCCAAGCAGTTGCAACGCCGCGTCGACAGCCTTGCCGAGGCTGGCCTGGCCTTTGTCGTCGCCACGTCGGGCGAAGGAGCGCAGGCTGGCGGTAATCCGGCCCATGCGGTCGATCAGTTCGTTGATGGTCTTGAGGTTGGTGCTGGCGACGTCCAGCTGACCGCGCTCGAGAAACCGTACGGTGTTGCCGGACAAGGTCCGCAGGGCGGCCAGCGGCTGGTTCAGTTCATGGGCGATGCTGGTGGACATCTGGCCAATGGCGGCGAGTTTGCCGGCCTGCACCAGTTCATCCTGGGCGCGGCGCAAGGTCTCTTCGGCCATCCGGCGTTCGCGAATCTGGCCCTTGAGCCGTTCGTTGCTGGCGCGCAGGTCGGTGGTGCGTTCGGTAATCCGACGCTCCAGTTGATTGTTGGCTTCCTGCAAGGCTTCCCGGGCGGCGAGGCGGGTGGCGATCACTTTGCGCCGCTCGTTCCAGGCGATCAGCAGGAACGCCACCAGGGCAAACGCCACTGCCACCAGAATCCCCTGATTGATCGCTTCACGCCGCAAATCCTGGAGGGGGGTGAGCAGGGTGAAATGCCATGGGGTGTCGCTCAGCGGTCGGGTTTGCGACAGGTAGCTGATGTTTTCTTCTTCGGACTCCAGCTCGCTGTTGGCCGGGAAGGTCAGTTTTTCCTCGCCTTCAGCCAGTTTTTCCCGGGCCAGCGGTTGCAGTTCGTTCAGCGGGAACCAGTAGTACTGCAGGCTGCGGGCCAGTTTTTCCTTGGTCTCTTCGCTGAGCGGTATCACCGATTTCAGGCGCCGCGCCGGATCGCTGGACAGAATGATGATGCCATTCTCGTCGCTGACGAAGGCCTCCAGGCGTGCCCGCTGCCAACGTTCTTCCATGGCTTCGAGGCGGACCTTGACCACCGCCACGCCGATGATCTTGCCGCGTTCTTCCAGGCCATGGGCCAGGTAATAACCGGGCTCGCCGTTGGTGCTGCCGATGCCATAGAAGCGTCCCGACTCGCCACGAACGGCGTTCTGGAAGTAGGCGCGAAAGGACAGGTCTTCGCCCAGGTAACTGTCGACGTCGCGCCAGTTGCTGGTGGCCATGACGCGGCCGGTGGTGTCCATCACGTAGATGGCCCGACTGCGGCTGCGCCGGTTCAGGCCTTCGAGGTATTCATTGACCGTCTGCCGGTATTCCGGTGACGGGTCGTCCAGCAGCCTGGAAACACTGGATTCGAGTTCCAGCAGGCTGGGCAGGTAGGTGTACTTGCTGATCTCGCTCTCGACGGCGCGGGCGTGCAGTTCCAGCTGACGCTGGCCATTCTCGCTGAGGCTGCGTATCCCATAGTGCTCGCTGATCCAGAAGCCGAGGTAACCCAATCCGATCATCAAGGCGATGACCAGCGGCGGCAGGAACAGGTGGCGAATCAGACGAGGTTTCACGACGAGTGATGGCGGCGCGGCGCGGTAAAGAGTGGGGTCGCATTTCATCACAGATGCCTTGGGTCAACCACAACACTTGATCGTTAGCCACCACCGGCCCCTGTAGGAACCGGCTTGCTGGCGAGGCAGACGACGCGGAGTGTCAGACAGACCGCTTTCGCTTTTGTAGGAGCCGGCTTGCTGGCGAAGGCGTCCTTTCAGACAACAATGATGTCGAATGGAAGGGCCTCTTCGCTGGCAAGCCAGCTCCTGCAGGGGGGAGCGGTGCTCTTCTTAGTGCTGCAGAATCTTGGCGAGGAAGTGCTGTGTCCGTTCGGCGCGGGCGCTGATATCGCCGAAGAACTCCTCTTTCTTGCAGTCTTCGATGATCTTGCCCTGATCCATGAAGATCACCCGGTCCGCCACTTTGCGGGCGAAGCCCATTTCGTGGGTCACGCACATCATGGTCATGCCTTCGTGGGCCAGTTGCACCATCACGTCCAGCACTTCGTTGACCATTTCAGGGTCGAGCGCCGAGGTCGGTTCGTCGAACAGCATGACGATCGGGTCCATCGCCAGCGCACGGGCAATCGCCACGCGCTGTTGCTGGCCGCCGGAAAGTTGCCCGGGGTGCTTTTTGGCGTGGGCCGAAAGGCCGACGCGCTCGAGCAGTTGCAGGGCTTTCTTGGAGGCCTCTTCCTTGCTGCGCCCCAACACCTTGACCTGCGCGATGGTCAGGTTGTCCATGATGCTCAGGTGCGGGAACAGTTCGAAATGCTGGAACACCATGCCCACGCGCGAGCGCAGTTTCGGCAGGTCGGTCTTCGGGTCGGCGATGGAAGTGCCATCGACCACCACATCGCCTTTCTGGAACGGTTCCAGGGCGTTGACGCATTTGATCAAGGTGGATTTGCCGGAACCGGACGGCCCGCACACCACGATCACCTCGCCTTTTTTGACCTCGGTGCTGCAATCAGTCAGTACCTGGAAGTCCCCATACCACTTGTTGACGTTCTTGATAGAGATCATACGGCGAACCTTTTTTGCAGACGCTTGACCAGCTGCGAGGCGGCAAAGCTGATGATGAAGTAGGTGAAACCGGCGAAGATCAGGAACTCGTTGGAGCGACCGATAATATCGCCACTGGCCCGCGAGGCATTAAGGAAGTCGACCAGGCCGACCGCGTAGACCAGGGAGGTGTCCTGAAACAGGATGATGCTCTGTTGCAGCAACAGCGGGGTCATCTTGCGGAACGCTTGCGGCAGGATGATCAAGCGCATCATCTGGCTGTAGTTCATGCCCAGGGCTTGAGCTGCACCCATCTGGCCCTTGGGAATCGACTGGACGCCGGCCCGGACGATTTCGCAGAAGTACGCCGCTTCAAACATCATGAACGCCACGATGCACGAGGCGAACGCACCGATCGGCGTGTCTTCGCCGGTGATCCAGCGCAGCACGAACGGCACCGCCAGGTAGAACCAGGTGATGACCAGCAGCAGCGGGATCGAGCGGAAGTAGTTGACGTAGGCGCCGGCAATGTTCGACAGCAACTTGCTGTGGGACAGGCGCATCAGGGCCAGGATCGTGCCGAGGATGATCCCGCCGACGACGCCCAGCGCCATCAGTTGCAGGGTCATGACCATGCCGTTCCACAGGCCCGGCAGGGACGGGATGATGCCCGAGAAGTCGAATTCCATCATTTACCCCCTACGGAGATCAGGCCAGGCACGGCAACTTTCTTCTCGACGCCGCGCATCAGCAGCATCAGGCCCATGTTCAGGGTGAAGTAGATCAGCGTCGCCAGGGTGAAGGCTTCGAACAGGTTGGCGGAGAACTCGGCGGTCTGCTTGGTCTGCGCCAGCAGCTCCATCAGGCCGATCAGCGAGGCCACGGAGGAGTTCTTGAACACGTTCAGGAATTCCGAGGTCAGCGGCGGAATGATGATCCGGTAAGCCTGGGGCAACAGCACGTTCCAGTAGATCTGCGGCAGCTTGAAGCCCATGGCCCGAGCGGCGGATTCCTGGCCGCGGGGCAGCGCCTGGATACCTGTACGCACTTGTTCGCAAACCCGTGCGGTGGTGAACAGGCCAAGGCACACGACGACGCTGAGGAAGGCCGAGGTGGTCGGGTTCAGGTCCTGTTTGTACCAGTCCTGCAGGTTTTGCGGCAGCAGGTCGGGTACCAGGAAGTACCAGATGAACAGTTGTACCAGCAGCGGCACGTTACGGAAGAGCTCGACGTAGCAGGTCGCGATGCCCGACACGATGCGATTCGGCACCGTACGCATGACACCCAGAATCGAGCCCAGCACCAGCGCGATGATCCAGGCAGCGACGGCGATGGCGATGGTCCAGCCCAAACCGGAGAGGTACCAGTCGAAATAAATCTCGCTGCCCACGCCGGTGGACTTGAAGAACACGCCCCAGTCCCAGTTGTAATTCATTAGGGTCTCCCCTCAGATCGTTCGATGTACAAGTGCCCGCATGGGGAAACTCCGTTCCCGTGACCTTGACGGTCAGGCACACACGAGCGGCTCGACAGCCACCGGTTCGAGTGTTTCCAAAAATGCCAGCAGGGAGTGACCATCCCTGAAAGGGCAGAAGCCCTCTCAGGAGATAAGGTTAGTCAGAAATCAGGACTTCTTGTCGTCAGCCGCTTTATCGGTCGGATTGGCGATCAGGGCCTTGAGCTCGTCGCTCATCGGGAAGTTCAGGTTCAGGCCTTTAGGCGGGATAGGTTGCATGAACCATTTTTCGTAGATCTTGTTGATCTCGCCCGACTTGTAGGTCGCGACGATAGCGTCGTCGACCGCCTTCTTGAACGGCTCGTCGCCCTTGCGGACCATGCAGCCGTAGATTTCGTAGGACTGGGGAGTACCGGTGACAGCCCAGTCATCGGCCTTTTTGGCCTTGGCTGCTTCACCGGCCAGCAAGGCGTCGTCCATCATGAAGGCAACGGCGCGGCCCGATTCCAGCATCTGGAACGACTCGCCGTGGTCTTTGGCGGAGATGACATTCATGCCCATTTGCTTGTCGGCGTTCATCGATTTAATGATGCGCTCGGACGTGGTGCCCGCGGTGGTCACGACGTTCTTGCCTTTAAGGTCGTCGAAATCCTTGTACGCGGAGCCTTTCTTGGACAGCAGGCGGGTACCGATTTCGAAGATGCCGACGGAGAAGGCGACTTGTTGCTGACGCTCGACGTTGTTGGTGGTGGAACCGCACTCGACGTCCACGGTGCCGTTTTGCACCAGCGGAATACGGGTCTGCGACGTCACGAGGTTGTATTTGACCTGGAGGTTGGGCATGTCCAGGTCTTTCTTGATGGCTTCAACGATTTTCAACTGGATATCGTGGGAGTAGCCAACTGGCTTGCCGGAAGCGTCCGCGATATAGGAAAACGGAATGGAAGCGTCACGATGCCCGAGGGTGATGGTGCCGGACTCCTTGATCTTCTTCAGTGTGCCGGTGAGTTCGGCAGCAAAAACTGGAGTGCTAATCAGAGCGGCAGCAATGGCTGCGCCCAGGATATGGGGAACGATGCGCATCAAATTTTCCTCGACATTGTTTTTTTTATGGAGCCAGTTCATCGGCCCTTTTGTGCTTCGAACGGCTGCCGGCTACTGAAGTGTCCGCCAACAGGTATTCGTCCAAGAGTGTAGAGCATGACTCGTGCCAGGCCAGGCCATATAGATCAAGTTATTGATTTATAAGGATATTAAATATTTATGGCTTGGTTTTTAATAACGAGATATCCGGTAAACCGAATTGACCGACAGGTCGCGTTCGGAAAACCGAATACAATCCGGCCCCCTACACATATCCCCTGTAGGAGCTGGCTTGCCAGCGAAGGCGGTGGATCAGTCAACATCTTCATTGCCTGTTATGACGCCTTCCCTGGCAAGCCAGCTCCTACAGGGGGTAGACAGTGTTAATCAGAACGCAAAAAGCCCCTGAATCTGGCGATTCAGGGGCTTTCGTTAACCGGTTTGCCGATCAGGCCGCTTCAATCTTGCTGCGGTTCTGTTCGACCTTGCCCAGATAATCCACCAGCTTTTGCTGCTCGTCCGCAGTGGTGAACAACCCCAGCTTGCTGCGACGCCACAGAATATCGTGCGCCGTGGTCGCCCACTCCTCGCTGCACAGGTAATCGACTTCGCGGGTATAGAGGCCGCCGCCGATGTGTTCACCCAGGTCGCCGAGGTTCTGCACACCTTCAAGCATGCGCCACACGCGGCTGCCGTAAGTGGTGGACCAGCGGCGGGCGATCTCGCTCGGCACCCAGTCGAACGTATCGCGGATCGCGAGCCGAGCGCCTGTGGAGTGGTCATGTCCTCGCCGCCCGGCAGGGTAGCCGTGGCCGTCCAGCGTGGCTTGATGTCCTTGAAGTACGGCGCCAGTTGCGCCAGCGCCGACTCGGCCAGTTTGCGGTAGGTGGTCAGCTTGCCGCCGAACACCGACAGCAGCGGCGCTTCTTCGCCAGTGCCCGACAAGGCCAGGGTGTAGTCGCGGGTGACGGCCGACGGGTTGTCGGATTCGTCGTTGCACAGCGGACGAACGCCGGAATAACTGTGCAGGATGTCGTCGCGGCTGATGCGCTTCTTGAAGTGGGCGTTGACCACTTTGAGCAGGTAATCGGTTTCGCCTTCGGTAATCGCCACCTTGGCCGGGTCGCCGGTGTACTCGCGGTCGGTGGTGCCGATCAGGGTGAAGTGGTTCAGGTACGGAATGGTGAACACGATACGCTGATCTTCGTTTTGCAAAATGTGCGCATGTTCGCCTTCATACATTTTCGGCACGATCAGGTGGCTGCCCTGGATCAGGCGGATACCGTACGGCGATTCCATTTTCAGGTCGTCACGGATGAATTTGGCGACCCAGGGACCTGCGGCATTGACCAGCGCCCTGGCGCGGATCGAAAACAGGCTGCCATCGGCGCGTTCCAGATGCAGGTGCCACAGACCCTTGGTGCGACGAGCGCTGACACAGCGGGTCTGGGTGTGAACGTGGGCGCCGTTCTCGCGGGCGGCCATGGCGTTGAGCACGACAAGGCGCGCGTCATCGACCCAGCAATCGGAGTATTCGAAGCCTTTGCTGATTTCGCTTTTCAGCGGGCTGTCCGGGCCGAACTTGAGACTCTTCGAGCCTGCGAGTTTTTCCCTTTTGCCCAGATGGTCATACAGGAACAGGCCGGCACGGATCATCCAGGCTGGACGCAGGTGCGGACGGTGGGGCAGCACGAAGCGCATCTGCTTGACGATGTGCGGCGCTTTGGCCAGCAGCACTTCGCGCTCGGCCAGGGCTTCGCGCACCAGACGGAATTCGTAATGTTCGAGGTAACGCAGGCCACCGTGGATCAGCTTGCTGCTGGCCGACGAGGTGTGGCGGGCCAGGTCATCCTTTTCGCAAAGGAACACCGAAAGACCGCGACCGGCGGCATCCGCTGCGATCCCCACGCCATTGATCCCACCACCGATGACGGCGATATCGTAGACCTCGGCGAGAGGGGGCGTAGGCAAGGTAGAAGTGGGCATCGGCTGGCCTCGGGCTTTTTTGATGTTCTGTATTGGATTTCGAACATTAATGTTCATTTGCGAAAATGGTAGCCCATAAACGCGCCCACAGCCAGCTAACTTCGATTGAAAATACTGATCGAAGGGCTAGGAAAGGAAAATTTTCGAACATTAAAAACGAGCGGAGGGGTATTGCGGGGAGGCATATTGTAGGAGGCGGCTTGCAGGCGAAGGCGTACTCAAGGGCGCCTTCGCCAGCAAGCCGGCTCCTGCAGGTCGTTTAACGCCCTTCGGGGTTAAACGACCTCCAGCCGAATCTTGTGCTGACTCAGCAACTGCGCCAACGCCGGCACTGGCTGCTGATCCGTCACCAGGCAATCGATCAGGCTGATCGGCCCCAGGCGAATCATCGCGTTGCGCCCGAACTTGCTGGAGTCGGCGGCGAGGATCACCTTCCGAGCGTTGGCGATGATCGCCTGGGACACCCGCACTTCCTGATAATCGAAATCCAGCAGGCTGCCGTCTTCGTCGATACCACTGATACCCACGAGGGCAAAGTCGACCTTGAACTGGTTGATGAAGTCGACACTGGCCTGGCCCACCACCCCGCCGTCGCGCCGCACGTTGCCGCCGGTCAGCAGTACGTCGAAGTCGTCCTTGGCGCTGAGCATGGAAGCCACGTGCAGGTTGTTGGTGATGATCTTCAGGTGATTGTGGTTGAGCAGCGCGCGGGCGATCGATTCGGTCGTGGTGCCTATATTGATGAACAACGAGGCGTGATCGGGAATCTGCGCGGCAATGGCTTCGCCGATCCGCTGTTTTTCATCGCGCATCTGGTCGGCACGCATGGCGTAGGCGGTGTTTTCGACGCTGGAATCGTAGGCTGCGCCGCCATGGTAGCGACGCAGCAGGTTGGCTTCCGCGAGCTGATTGATATCGCGGCGGATGGTTTGCGGTGTAACGACGAACAGCGTAGCCATTTCCTCGATGCTGACATAGCCGCGTTCGCGGACCAGTTCGAGGATTTGCTGCTGACGGGGAGGCAGATTCATGGGGCGTCCTTTGGGCTGCCGTGCAAAATTTGCCCATGATGCCGGAGGAATCTGCTCCCTACCAGTTACATACCGATACGAGTACCGGGCTTGGCTTATTCAGCGCCTTCGTGCGGTTCCCAGTCGCGTGTGCGGCTGACGGCTTTTTTCCAGCCAGCGTAGAGTTTTTCCTTGGCGCTTTCTTCCAGGGTCGGTTCGAACTTGCGCTCGATTACCGCCTTGCCGCGCAACTCGTCCAGGCTGCCCCAGAAGCCACAGGCCAGGCCGGCGAGGTACGCGGCGCCCAAGGCCGTGGTTTCGCGCATTTGCGGACGCTCGACCTGAGTGCCAAGGATGTCGGCCTGGAACTGCATCAGGAAGTTGTTCGCCACTGCGCCGCCGTCCACACGCAGGGACTTGAGGCGTTCGCCGGAGTCCTGTTGCATGGCATCGAGTACGTCGCGGGTCTGGTAGGCAATCGACTCCAGTGCGGCACGAATGATGTGATCCACGCGCACGCCGCGGGTCAGGCCGAACAAGGCGCCACGGGCATACGGGTCCCAGTACGGCGCGCCCAGGCCAGTGAAGGCCGGTACCAGGTACACGCCGTTGCTGTCCTTGACCTTGTTGGCGAAGTATTCGGTGTCGTGGGCGTCGTTGATGACCTTCAGTTCGTCACGCAGCCATTGAACGGTTGAGCCGCCGTTGAACACGGCCCCTTCCAGCGCATAAGCCACTTCGCCGCGGGGGCCGCACGCGATGGTGGTCAACATGCCGTGTTTGGACTTCACGGCTTTATCGCCGGTGTTCATCAGCAGGAAGCAGCCGGTGCCGTAGGTGTTTTTCGCCTGGCCCGGCTCGACGCACATCTGGCCGAACAACGCCGCCTGCTGGTCGCCGGCGATGCCGCCGATGGCGATGCCGCTTTTAGTGTGGCCATAAATTTCTGATGACGACTTAACTTCCGGCAGCATTTCCCGCGGGATATCCAGCACCTCCAGCATCTTCGCGTCCCACTCCAGGGTGTGGATGTTGAAGAGCAGGGTGCGCGAGGCGTTGGTGTAGTCGGTGACGTGTACCTTGCCGCCGGTGAATTTCCAGATCAGCCAGCTGTCGACGGTACCGAACAGCAGTTCGCCCTTGCGTGCGCGCTCACGGCTGCCTTCGACGTGATCGAGGATCCACTTGAGCTTGGTGCCGGAGAAGTACGGGTCAGTGACCAGGCCGGTGGTGTCGCTGATGTATTGCTCATGGCCATCGCGTTTGAGCTGCTGGCAGATTTCGGTGCTGCGCCGGCACTGCCAGACGATCGCGTTGTAGATCGGGCGGCCGGTGATCTTGTCCCAGACTACGGTGGTTTCGCGCTGGTTGGTGATGCCGATGGCCGCCACCTGGTCGTGGTGCAGGCCGGCTTGAGCCAGGGCCTCGACCATCACCGCGCTTTGGGTGGCGAAGATTTCCATCGGATCGTGTTCGACCCAACCGGGCTGCGGGTAATGCTGGACGAATTCGCGCTGTGCGGTGCAGACCACATTCGCGTCACGGTCGAAAATGATCGCGCGGGAGCTGGTCGTACCCTGATCGAGGGCAATGATGTAGTTCTTATTCTGAATGTCGGTCATGTCGATTGCCTTGGACGAAATAAGGGAGTGGGATCAGGCGCGGGATCGAATGGGCAGGATCGCACGCCTACGCTATCAAGAAGTTCTTGGTTTGCCGTCAATGGCCGGTGCGGCATCCGTCGTAGCAGGTAGGAGGCTGGGCAGATGACGGGCAATCAGCCCGCGATAGGCGGCAGCACCGAGGCAGGCACCGACTATCGGTGCAAAAATCGGAATCAGGAAATACGGGATATCGCGCCCGCCGGTGAGGGAAATTTCACCCCAGCCGGCAAAGAAAGTCATCAGTTTGGGGCCGAAGTCACGTGCCGGGTTCATCGCGAAACCGGTCAAGGGGCCCATCGAGCTGCCGATCACCGCAATCAGCAAACCGATCAGCAATGGCGCCAGCGGGCCTTTCGGCAGGCCATTGTTGTCGTCGGTCAGGGACATGATCACACCCATCAGAATCGCAGTGATGATGACTTCAACCAGGAAGGCCTGGGCGGTGGACAAGACCGGGTGGGGAAAGGTGGAGAACACCGACGCCAATTCGAGGCTGGCCTGAGTTCCACGAACCATATGGTGAGTTTGTTCGTATTCGAAGAATAAATTGCTGTACAGCGTGTACACCAGCAACGCGCCACAGAACGCACCGGCCACCTGGGCGAGAATATAAAAGGGCAGTTTGCGCTTTTCGAAATCGGCAAAAATGCTCAGGGCGATGCTCACGGCGGGGTTGAGATGCGCCCCGGAAACGCCTGCGGTGAGATAGATGGCCATGCTCACGCCGACGCCCCAGATGATGCTGATTTCCCACAGGCCAAAGCTGGCACCCGCAACCTTGAGCGCGGCAACGCAGCCGGTACCAAAAAATATCAGCAGCGCAGTACCCAGGAATTCGGCCATGCATTGGCTCGAGAGCGACGGTTGTTGTAAAGCAGTTGTCATTGAAAACCTCGTTTATTGTTGTTGTATGGCGCTTTTTCAAAGCGCGATTTTCACCGAGGCAGAATCCCCATCCTGATCCTCGGTTTGCTGCCGGGTGCTGCGGTGAGACATTTGTACTGTATTCGTATTCGAAAAAATATAGACAAGAAACGCTGCTGTCAAAGGTCGAAAGTGAACCGTCAGTCACAATCGAACTATTAGTCACGTCAATGACCACTTCGTTCACGCTGCGGGCTGAACATGGACGAACGGCGCAAGACCCCGCCAAGCCATTGAAACAGCACGGCAATAGCGCCATTTGTCGATCAATGTCTTAGAATCCAGCGCAGGATTTTTCTTCTGTCGCCCAGTCTGGAGCTGCCATGACCCCCGCATTGGATTTGTTGAAAAAAGTTCGTGCCGAACATCGAGTGCACAGTTACGAACATGATCCCAAGGCCGCGTCCTATGGGCTGGAGGCTGCAGAGAAACTGGGACTGGACCCGGCGCAGGTGTTCAAGACCTTACTGGCGGCCAGTGAGAAGGGCGAATTGCTGGTGGCGGTGGTGCCGGTCGTCGGAAGTCTCGACCTGAAGGGCCTGGCTCACGCGGCAGGCGTGAAAAAAGTCGAGATGGCCGACCCGGCGGCTGCGCAGCGCTCCACCGGTTACCTGTTGGGCGGCATCAGCCCGCTGGGACAGAAAAAACGCTTGCGCACCTTTATTGATAATTCCGCTCAGCCTTTTGCCAGCATTTTTGTCAGTGCCGGTCGTCGCGGCCTGGAAGTCGAATTGGCGCCTGCGGTGCTGGCCGAGCACACCCAGGCGAAGTTCGCCGAGATCGGCCGTTCCTGACGGCTTATCAGTGTTCGGTGCGGTGCGGGGGGGTGTTCTGCCGTCTGGAAAGGGATCGGGTGAAGATTGGCGGGAATGCGACACTTGTTGTGAGCGGCACGTTGTTGCTGGGTTGACTTCAATCCCTGTAGGAGCCGGCTTGCCGGCGAAGACGGTCTATCAGTTAATACCTCTACTGAATGTACCGCCGTCTTCGCCGGCAAGCCGGCTCCTACAGTTTTCAGATGTCAGCTGGCAGTGCTGTAGCGGCGGACACCGGAGTCGACCACCGGAATCTGCGCCGCGACGCTGCCCGATGCCTGGAACAGCACCAGATGTTCCGCGGCAACCCGAATGCCGACCTCTGCCCCCACCTGATGGTCGGCATGACTGGGGAAAATCGACTCCAGCTGCGCGCCGGTCGGCAACTGCAGGCGATACAAGGTCGACGCCCCCTGGAAGGACTTGCCGACAATCTTCGCCTTCAAACTGTTGTCCGGCGCATAAACGATGTCATCCGGACGCAGCAGCACGTCCACTGCGCCACCGATCGGCCAGGTGTAGGCCCGGTTGCCGCGCAACTCGCCCAGTTCGGTCTGCACCGACTCCGGGCTATTCAGCTGGCCGCGAATGAAATAGCCCTGGCCGATGAAACTGGCCACAAAGGGTGTCAGCGGTTCGTGATACAGGTTGTAGGGCGTGTCCCACTGTTCCAGGCGACCCTCCCTGAAAACCCCCACATGGTCGCTCACCGCGAACGCTTCTTCCTGGTCATGGGTCACCAGGATCGCGCTGGTGCCGCGAGCCTTGAGGATGTCGCGCACTTCGTGGCTGAGCTTGCGTCGCAGTTCGCCATCAAGGTTGGAGAAGGGCTCGTCGAGCAGCAGCAGTTGCGGCTCCGGCGCCAGGGCCCGGGCCAGGGCGACACGCTGCTGCTGGCCACCGGACAGCTCATGGGGGAAACGCTTGCCGAGGTTTTTCAGGTTGACCAGTTCCAGCAGTTCTTCGATCACGCGATCCTTCTGCGGATGTTTGCGGATCCCGAAGGCAATGTTTTCGGCCACGCTCAAATGCGGGAACAACGCATAGTCCTGGAACACCATACCGATCCGACGCTTCTCCGGAGCGAGGGTGAAGCCGGCGCGGGAGATGGTTTCCCCGGCCAGCTGGATTTCACCTTCGTGCACCGGTTCGAAACCGGCAATCGCCCGCAGGGTGGTGGTCTTGCCGCAGCCCGAAGAGCCCAGCAGGCAACCGATATCGCCGGCGTTCAAATGCAGGTTGAGGTTCTGTACCACCCGCTGGTCTTGGTAGCCGCAGGCGAGGTTGCGCAGGTTAAGCAGTAAGGGATGGCTCATGCGTGGTGATACGCCGGCTCGACCAGAAATTCGAGCAGGGCCTTTTGTGCGTGCAGCCGGTTCTCCGCTTGATCCCAGGCGACGGAGCGCTTGTCGTCCAGCAGGTCGAGGCTGATTTCCTCGCCACGGTGGGCGGGCAGGCAATGCATGAACAGCACATCGTCCGCGGCCAGATCGAGCAGGGCTCGATTGACCTGGAACGGCGCGAACAGCTTCAGGCGCTTGGCGGTTTCTTCTTCCTGGCCCATGGAGGTCCAGACGTCGGTGCTCACCAGGTGGGCGCCGCGCACGGCTTCCTTCGGATCGCGGACGATGGTCACCCGATCGCCGGCCTTGGCCACGAATTGCGGGTTGGGCTCAAAGCCCTCCGGGCACGCGACACGCAACTGGAAGTCGAACTGGATCGCCGCTTCTATATAGCTGTTGCACATGTTGTTGCCGTCGCCGATCCAGGCCACGGTCTTGCCCTGGATCGAGCCGCGGTGTTCGAGGAATGTCTGCATGTCGGCCAGCAACTGGCACGGGTGCAGGTCATCGGACAGGCCGTTGATCACCGGCACGCGGGAGTTGGCGGCGAATTCGGTCAGGGTGCTGTGGGCGAAGGTACGGATCATCACTGCATCGAGCATGCTCGACATCACGATGGCGCAGTCGCCGATCGGCTCGCCACGGCCCAGCTGGGTATCGCGCGGCGACAGGAAGATCGCCTGGCCACCGAGCTGGATCATGCCGGCTTCGAAGGAAATTCGGGTGCGGGTCGAGGACTTCTCGAAAATCATCCCGAGCACGCGGTTTTTCAGGGGCTCGAACAGTACGCCGCGGTTACGCAGGTCTTTGAGCTCAACGCCTCGACGGATCACGCTGACCAGCTCTTCGGGCGTGCAATCCATCAGGGAGAGGAAGTGCCTTGCGCTCATCATTGACTACCTTTTTGCAACAGACCGCAGATACTCAAAGCCTTGTTTAACTGAAAAACGGGCGAGACCTGCGGCGTAAGCCGCACGGGGCGACGAAATAGGGGAAGGCGCGATCTTATAATTAAATGTCGCGTCTTACCAATAGGGGCTACGGTTTTAGGGGATTCCAGAGGGGCTACGGGGTGACCGCAGTAGCGCATTTGAAGCCTGTTTCCTGACAGCAGCCGGTCATTTGTACACTGGGCTTGCAGGGCTTTGCAATAAAACGGCGTGGGGTTGACATGGCGATGGTCGGTTTTCTGCTGGCCATTGGCCGCTTTTGCTGACTGAAACATTTGATAAAGCAGGGGGCTGGGTTATAACTAAGATTCAAGCGACGCAGGGAGCCTTTGGAATGGAATCGAAAGAACAGCAGCTAATGGAATTACTCAGCCTCACGGCCCGCTCTCTGACCCATCTCACCGCGTCCATGACCTCGATGTCTTTCGAGCTGATGCGCAGTAACGACGAGGTCACCAAGGCGGCCGGCCGGCGGATGATCGACCGCATGGCGACCATCAGCACCGGTCTCGACGAGCACTGGCGACTGATCGGCGAACTCACCGGCGTGCATCTCGCCCAGGAACAGATCGAAACCATTCAGGAGATCCAGTTGCAGGCGCCGGCGAACCTGCCGCCGAACTGAACCGCAAAGGTCATCGGCTGGCCTGATGGTCACCGATTCACAAGACGAACCTCGCTGGCGCGACGCCGGGTCAGGCGCCATAGTTTTGTTCCCGCGGCCGACATTGCCCGCCCAGAACAAGACAGAGACTGGCCATGACCAAGACTCTCCATCACCGCGCGTGCCACCTGTGTGAAGCCATCTGCGGCTTGACCATCGAAACCACCGAGGCCGAAGGTCGCGTGCAGATCACCTCGATCAAGGGGGATGCCCAGGATAGTTTCAGCCGCGGGCATATCTGTCCCAAGGCCGTTGCGCTGCAGGATATTCAGAATGATCCGGATCGCCTGCGCCAGCCGATGCGGCGGGTCGGCAGCGAATGGCTGCCTATCGAGTGGGAAGAGGCCTTCAGCCTGGTCGCCGAACGCCTGGCAGCGATTCAGGAACGTCACGGCCAGAACGCGGTGGCGGTCTATCAAGGCAATCCCAGCGTGCACAACTACGGGCTGATGACCCACAGCAATTACTTTCTCGGCCTGCTGAAAACCCGCAACCGGTTTTCCGCGACGTCGGTCGACCAGTTGCCCCATCACCTGACCAGCCATCTGATGTACGGCCACGGTTTGCTATTGCCGATCCCGGACATCGATCACACCGATTTCATGCTGATCCTGGGCGGCAATCCGCTGGCCTCCAATGGCAGCATCATGACCGTGCCGGACGTGGAAAAACGGTTGAAGGCCATTCAGGCCCGGGGCGGCAAAGTGGTGGTGGTCGATCCGCGCCGCAGCGAAACGGCGGCGATGGCCGATCAGCATCTGTTCGTGCGTCCGGGTGGCGATGCGGCCTTGTTGTTCGGGCTGCTCAATACCCTGTTCGCTGAAGGGCTGACCACAGGCAGTCATTTGCCGGTGGACGGTCTGGATGAAGCGCGTGCCGTCGTCGCGAGTTTCACGGCCGAGGCCATGAGCCCGCTGTGCGCCGTGCCGGCCGAACAGATCCGCCAACTGGCGCGGGACTTCGCGGCTGCGCAGGCCGCGGTGTGCTACGGGCGCATGGGCGTTTCGACCCAGGCGTTCGGCACCTTGTGCCATTGGCTGGTGCAACTGATCAATCTGGTCACCGGCAACCTCGATCGCGTGGGCGGGGCGTTGTGCACCGAACCTGCCGTGGACCTGGTGGCCTCGACGTCGGGCGGGCACTTCAATCTGTGGCAGAGCCGGGTGTCCGGGCGTCCCGAATACGCGGGCGAACTGCCGGTGTCGGCGCTGGCCGAAGAGATGCTCACCGAAGGGGAAGGGCAGGTCCGGGCGCTGATTACCGTGGCGGGCAATCCGGTGCTCTCCACCCCCAATGGCCGCCAGCTGGAACAGGCGCTGGACGGGTTGGAGTTCATGGTCAGCGTCGACCTGTACATCAATGAAACCACGCGTTATGCCGACCTGATCCTGCCGTCGACCTCGGCGCTGGAAAACGATCACTACGACACCACTTTCAATATGTTCGCGGTACGTAACGTGACGCGCTTCAACCGCGCGATTCTGGCCAAACCGGAAGGCGCGTTGCATGACTGGGAAATTTTTGTGGGGCTGGCCAAGGCCTTTGCCGCGAAGACCGGCAAGGAACTGAAGCCGACGGTCCCGCCGGCGCAGATGATCGATCGCGGCTTGCGGGCGGGGTTGTATGGCGATGCTTCGCAACACAAGCTGTCGCTGGCGACGTTGTTCGATCACCCGCATGGTGTCGATCTCGGGGCGTTGAAAGCCAACCTGGCGCCACGTTTGAAAACCGCCAATCAGCGAGTCCAGGCCGCACCGGCGGCGCTCCTTGCCGACCTGGCGCGTTTCGCCGCCCTGCGAGCCCCGGCCCTGGATGAGTTGCTGATGATCGGCCGCCGTCATGTCCGCAGCAACAACTCGTGGATGCATAACTATCACCGCCTGGTGAAGGGCAAGCCGCGCCATCAGTTGCTGATGCACCCGGACGATCTGGCCAGTCGTGGGCTCCACGATGGACAGCGAGTGCGCGTCAGTTCGCGGGTCGGCGTGATTGAAGTTGAAGTGCTGAGCAGCCTGGACATGATGAAAGGCGTGGTCAGCCTGCCTCACGGTTGGGGTCATGCGCGGCCGGGCGTGCAGATGACGATTGCCAGTGGCCAGCCGGGCGCCAGTGCCAACGACCTGACGGATGAATGTCAGCTCGATGAGTTGTCGGGCAATGCGGCGTTGAACGGAGTGCCGGTCACTGTCGCGGCGGCTTGATCAAGTCTGTGGGGAGGCCGAGCATGGCGCTCGGGTTTCCGTTACAATGCGCTACCGTGCCGACCCTTGAGTCGGAAAGTTCAGCCGAGGTGCTCCATGGATATCATCGAAACGATTAAAGAGCAGATTGCCAACAACACCATTCTGCTTTACATGAAAGGTTCGCCGAATGCCCCGCAGTGTGGCTTCTCCGCAAAAGCCGCGCAGGCCGTGATGGCATGTGGTGAAAAATTTGCTTATGTGGACATCCTGCAGAACCCGGAAATCCGCGCCAACCTGCCAAAGTACGCCAACTGGCCAACTTTCCCGCAACTGTGGGTCGGTGGTGAGCTGGTCGGCGGTAGCGACATCATGACCGAGATGGCTGCAGACGGTTCGTTGCAAACGACCATCAAGGCTGCTGTCGAAGCTGCTGCTGCGAACAAGACCGAAGCCTGATCCGATCCCTGCAGGAGCAAGCTTGCTCGCGATGAACGATAATGCGGTCTTCCTGTAGGACCGCGTCGCCCGCATCGCGAGCAAGCTTGCTCCTACAAGGTTTCAGGTGCGCCTGAAATCCGGGCACAAAAAAAGCCCCGCCTCTGTAAGAGAGAGCGGGGCTTTTTATTGTCTCGAGTTCAGCAGGCGCTGATTTACTCTTCGCCCATCTGCGATTGCAGATAGTTCTCAAGACCGACTTTATCGATCAGGCCCAGTTGGGTTTCCAGCCAGTCGATATGTTCTTCTTCGGATTCGAGGATGTCTTCGAGCAATTCACGGCTACCGAAGTCGCCAACGGTTTCGCAATGCGCGATCGCCACCTTGAGATCGGCATGCCCGGTTTTTTCGATACGCAGGTCGCACTCGAGCATTTCCTGGGTGTGTTCGCCGATCTGCAGCTTGCCCAGGTCCTGGACGTTAGGCAGGCCTTCGAGGAACAGGATGCGCTTGATCAGCTTGTCCGCGTGTTTCATCTCGTCGATGGATTCGTGGTATTCGTGCTTGCCGAGCTTGTTCAGACCCCAATCTTCGTACATGCGCGCATGCAGAAAGTATTGATTGATCGCGACCAGCTCATTGGCAAGGATCTTGTTGAGATGCTGGATGACTGTAATGTCGCCTTTCATGATGGGGTCCTGCCCTGTATTAGCTGTCTATAAGGTAGAGTTTGAGCCGCACAAGTAAGAGTGTCAAACCTAAGTTATTGAAAGTTAAGTGAAAATTAATAGGAATAAGAATGTTTGTGTTCCGCGTCTAGAGCGTAACCGATTGATTTTCAGGCATAAAAAAACCGGACTTCAGTCCGGTTCTTTGAAATACGGTATTTATGCAGCGGTAAATTCTACAGGATAGGGTATCGCAGCCTGGGCCGATTGTATTTTGGTCAGGGTTTCGCGGACCACTTCCTTGGCAAGGCAGGCGCATTTACCGCATTGACTGGCAACGCCGGTAGCCTGGCGGACTTCCTTGTAGCTGCAGCATCCTTCATAGATTGCATCGCGAATTTGGCCGTCGGTGACGCCAGTGCAGAGGCAGACATACATAAGTGAAAACCGTCGCTGGTTGTGACTCAATTGCGATGGATCTTAATGTTAACGAGAATGATTGTCAAAGTTGTTTCTGACAGCTTCGCGTTATAAACGGGCACGACCGACGAACGGTTTTTTCCAAAGCAATGTGCCAGCAAGCGCCACCCAGCCTTTTTAACCTGTCTGCGAAAAACCGTTGAGGACAGCTCAAACACGCAGTGTATGATGGCCGGTCCTTATGAAGCGGGTGCGTGTCACAGGGCTGTCGCCTGAAGGTGGCAGGCTGGCACAAACCCGGAACTTCACGTTTTTACACCAGGAGATATCCAATGAGCGTACTCGTAGGCAAGCAAGCCCCTGACTTCACCGTACCGGCCGTACTCGGCAATGGCGAAATCGTAGACAGCTTCACCCTGTCGTCGGCCATCAAAGGCAAATACGGCCTGGTGTTCTTCTACCCACTGGACTTCACCTTCGTATGCCCGTCAGAGCTGATCGCTCTGGACAATCGCATGTCCGATTTCAAGGCGCGCAACGTTGAAGTGATCGCGGTGTCGATCGACTCGCACTTCACCCACAACGCCTGGCGCAACACCCCGGTCAACAATGGTGGCATCGGCGAAGTCCGTTACACCATGGCGGCCGACCTGAAGCACGAAATCGCCAAGGCCTACGACGTTGAGTCCGAAGGCGGCGTGGCGTTCCGTGGCGCGTTCCTGATCGACGACAAAGGCGTTGTCCGCTCGCAGATCATCAACGACCTGCCGCTGGGCCGTAACATTGAAGAGCTGATCCGTCTGGTCGACGCTCTGCAATTCCACGAAGAGCACGGCGAAGTCTGCCCTGCCAACTGGAAAAAAGGCGACAAAGGCATGACCGCTTCGACCGAAGGCGTCGCGGCTTATCTGACCGAGAACGCTGCTGCGCTGTAAGGCAGGTTCGAGGCATAAAAAAACCGGCCCTGGAGGCCGGTTTTTTTATGGGCGGGATATTTGCCGCCCAACGCAACCCCCCTGTAGGAGCTGCTTGCAGCGAAGGCGTCTGTCGCCTCACCCATGAGTTGCGGTGTATGGGAGGGACCCTTCGCTGGCAAGCCAGCTCCTACGGGGGAGGCGTTGCGGTCAGTCGTTGAAATCTTCCCAGCCGCCCATCTGTTTCCAGCGATTGACGATGCCGCAGAACAGCTCGGCCGTCTTCTCGGTGTCATAACGAGCCGAATGAGCCTCGCGACCGTCGAAGTCGATATCGGCGGCCTGGCAAGCCTTGGCCAGAACGGTTTGGCCGTAAGCCAGGCCTGCGAGGGTGGCGGTATCGAAACTGGAGAACGGGTGAAACGGGTTGCGCTTCATGTCCAGGCGCGCAACCGCTGCGTTAAGGAAGCCCAGGTCGAAGCTGCTGTTGTGCCCGACCAGAATCGCCCGCTTGCAACCGTTGGCCTTCAGGGCCTTGCGGATACCGCGGAAGATATCGGTCAGCGCCGCTTCTTCACTCACGGCCATGCGCAGCGGGTGATCGAGTTTGATCCCGGTGAATTCCAGCGCAGCGGCTTCGATGTTCGCGCCTTCAAACGGCTCGACGCGAAAGAAGTAGGTGTGATCGGGGTAAACAAACCCTTTTTCATCCATGGCGATGGTGGTGGCGGCAATTTCCAGCAAGGCGTCAGTGGCAGAGTTGAAACCCCCGGTTTCAACGTCGACAACAACGGGCAGGTATCCACGGAAGCGCTCAGCCATCGGGTGGCGCGAGCCACCTCCGCCGCCTTGACCGTCCTGTTCGTCGTCGAAATGGTCTTCACTCACGCGTGTTCCTCCAGCAGGCGCCAGCGCAGTTTTTCACCGGCGCGCAGCGGGATAACGGTCAGCTCGCCAAATGGCAGGCTGGTTGGGGCGTCCACTCTTCGCGGACCAGGGTGATGCGATCGGTGTTCACCGGCAGGCCGTAGAAGCGCGGGCCGTTGAGGCTGGCGAACGCTTCGAGCTTGTCCAGCGCGTTACGCTGTTCGAAGGCTTCGGCGTACATCTCGATCGCGGCATAAGCGGTGTAGCAACCGGCACAGCCGCATGCGGCTTCCTTGGCGTGCTGGGCATGGGGCGCCGAGTCGGTGCCGAGGAAGAACTTGTCGCTGCCGCTGGTGGCGGCGTCGAGCAGCGCTTCCTGGTGCGTGTTGCGCTTGAGGATCGGCAGGCAGTAGAAGTGCGGCCGAATCCCGCCCACCAACATATGGTTGCGGTTGTACAGCAGGTGATGGGCGGTGATGGTCGCGCCGACGTTGGCCGAGGCCTCATTGACGAACTGCACGGCGTCAGCGGTGGTGATGTGTTCGAACACCACCTTGAGCGTCGGGAAACGCTCGACCACACGACGCATGTGCTCGTCGATGAAGATTTTTTCGCGATCGAACACGTCGACGTCGCCACGGGTGACTTCACCGTGTACCAGCAAGGGCATCCCGACTTCGGCCATGGCCTCGAGTGCAGGGAAAATCTTGTCGATGCTGGTGACGCCAGAGTCCGAATTGGTGGTCGCGCCGGCCGGATACAGTTTGGCGGCGTGAATGAAACCGCTGGCCTTGGCCTCGCGAATTTCTTCGGGCTGGGTACGGTCGGTCAGGTACAGCACCATCAACGGTTCGAAACGACTGCCGGCCGGGCGTGCAGCGAGAATCCGCTGGCGATAGCCGTCGGCTTCAGCGGCGTTGCGCACCGGAGGTACCAGGTTGGGCATGATGATGGCGCGACCAAAGGTGCGCGCGACATCCGCAACGGTATTGGTCAACACGGCACCATCGCGAAGATGAATGTGCCAGTCGTCGGGACGCAGCAGGGTCAGGCGGTCGGACATGAGGGGATTCCAGGCGGGTCAAACTCTGGGGAATGCTACCGGAAAAGACTCTTCCAGGCACTCGCTATCAAGTTTTGCGGGAAGCTTCCGATATCCAACAGGTCTGCCGTGAACATTTGTGTGTCGGTCTTTTTGTTGTAGAAGCCAGTGGAGCCTCCCGTGCGCCAGCGTTATTTAGTCTTGCTCAGTGTGTTCGCCAGCCTTCCTGCGATGGCGCTCACATTCCAGACTCGCCTGGAGAGCAGCGAGTGGACGGTCGAAGGTGACAAGTTCGAATGCCGCCTGACTCAGCCGATCACCGATTTTGGCTCGGGTGAGTTCGTGCGCCGCGCCGGTGAGCAGGCGACGTTTCGGCTCAACTCTGATAACGCGATGATCGGCGGCGGTTCGGCGACCTTGCTGGCGGCCGCTGCGCCATGGCAGCCGGGGCGTGGCGACATCAACCTCGGTGCCGTGCAAATCGGTAGCGGCAATGTGCTGTTCAACAGTTCGCACGTACAGGCCGGGCGCTTGATCAGTGGCTTGATGGACGGCCGCAGTCCGGTGGTGCGGCATTATTCGGGCGATGGCCGGGTATCGGAAGTGCGTCTGTTGCCGGTCAAGTTCAACAAGGCTTTCAACGAATACCAGGGCTGTGTGGCGAAGCTGCTGCCGAAGAATTTCGAGCAGATCAGACAATCCCGGATCGGCTTCCCCGGCGAGGGCATCGAGCTCGACGCGCAGGCCAGGGCACAATTGCAAATGATGCTGGCGTTCATGCAGGCCGACCCGACGGTCAATCACATCGAGCTCGATGGTCACTCCGACAACAGCGGCAACCGCTTGACCAACCGGGACCTGTCGCGGCGCCGGGCCCTGGCGGTCATGGAGTTCTTCAAGGCCAATGGTGTTCAAGCGTCGCAGATCACCCTGCGCTTCCACGGCGAACGTTATCCATTGGCGCCAAACACCACGGCCGCCAACCGGGCGAAGAACCGTCGGGTCATTGTCCAGCTCGCGCGGGTGGCGCCGACCGAAAAACCGTCCCCCCGCGCCACGGCTACGGCGAGCGCGGCATCGACGTCCTGAACGCGCGGCGATCGTCGCTCGCTTGACATAATCTGTCGCTTCGTCGTCATAAGCTGTCGCGCCTCTGTAAATTATTCTGCATGACCGGTAGACTTGACGGCTTTCCGTAAACCCCGTGGAGTGATGGCATGGCGGACGTAAACAAGGTCGTTCTGGCGTATTCCGGCGGCCTGGACACTTCGGTGATCCTCAAGTGGCTGCAGGATACTTATAACTGTGAAGTCGTGACCTTCACCGCTGACCTGGGTCAGGGCGAAGAGGTCGAGCCGGCCCGCGCCAAGGCTCAGGCCATGGGCGTAAAAGAAATCTACATCGATGATCTGCGCGAAGAATTCGTGCGTGATTTCGTGTTCCCGATGTTCCGCGCCAACACCGTTTACGAAGGCGAGTACCTGTTGGGTACTTCCATCGCTCGTCCGTTGATCGCCAAGCGCCTGATCGAAATCGCCAACGAAACCGGCGCTGACGCCATTTCCCATGGCGCGACCGGCAAGGGTAACGACCAGGTGCGTTTCGAACTGGGCGCCTACGCCCTGAAGCCAGGCGTGAAGGTCATCGCTCCGTGGCGCGAATGGGACCTGCTGTCCCGTGAAAAGCTGATGGATTACGCTGAAAAGCACAACATCCCGATCGAGCGTCACGGCAAGAAAAAATCCCCGTACTCGATGGATGCCAACCTGCTGCACATCTCCTATGAAGGCGGCGTGCTGGAAGACACCTGGACCGAGCACGAAGAAGACATGTGGAAATGGACCGTCTCCCCGGAGAAGGCTCCCGACAAGGCGCAGTACCTGGAACTGACCTACCGCAACGGCGATATCGTCGCGCTGGACGGCGTCGAAATGACCCCGGCTACCGTGCTGGCGACCCTGAACCGCATCGGTGGCGAACACGGTATCGGTCGTCTCGACATCGTCGAGAACCGCTACGTCGGCATGAAGTCCCGTGGCTGCTACGAAACCCCTGGCGGCACCATCATGCTGCGCGCCCACCGTGCGATCGAATCGATCACCCTGGACCGCGAAGTGGCTCACCTCAAGGATGAGCTGATGCCGAAATACGCCAGCCTGATCTATACCGGTTACTGGTGGAGCCCTGAGCGTCTGATGCTGCAACAGATGATCGATGCCTCCCAGGCCCATGTGAACGGCGTTGTGCGCCTGAAGCTGTACAAGGGCAACGTGATCGTCACCGGCCGCAAGTCCGACGAATCGCTGTTCGACGCCAACATCGCGACCTTCGAGGAAGATGGCGGCGCTTACAACCAGGCCGATGCGGCGGGCTTCATCAAGCTCAACGCCTTGCGCATGCGTATTGCGGCGAACAAAGGCCGCAAGCTGTTCTGAGACCTCAGATAGCGCAGTGCAACCTGCGTCATTGAATCAGTGGCCCTGTCGTTGACAAGGCCACTGATCTGAAGGGGGGGTGTTCTGCCTGACATTGCGCTGCCGCGTACTGATGACTGTCCTGTCTGCCTCTACCGGTCTTCAATCGCTATTGACTGTCTTGTGTCAATGGATGCGTTTGTTCAATGACCGTCACGCCATTTGAATTCAAATTGTAAGCAAGATAGAGCGCTGCACCACTGTGTTTCTTTGTGTTTCCTGCAGGTTTGAAGGGGCGCTCTTTCAGCAGCCTCTGTGATTCATTGCAGGTGATGAACACGATGGCGTGTGCAGCTTTCCCCTGTTCTTGTCGAATATTTTCCAGCGAGGCGCCCATCTCGATGTGTTGGCTCATCCCGCGAATATCGACGATGTACAGGTCTTTGAGGCGCTCCGGCAGGCGGACGTAATGCTCCGGCGCGGCCTGTAGATCCGTCCCACGTGGGTCCTGTGCGTAATCGGGGGGAGGCGTGGAGCCGCGATCAATCGTCGATTGCCTTCGGGCCGGGTTTTTATGGGTCGTCCTGGACTCACGCTTTCCCGGATGCTCCGTCTTGCTCATGGCTTTTATGAAGTGCTCGCCGTTTTCAAAATCGGAAGGCGCGTAAAGCGACCGATAGTTGAAGTTGAGTGTGGCAAAGAAAAGAAACAGCAGATAAAAAGGAAAGCTGATCAAGAACCAGACGTAGATATCCCGGTCTTCATCATCAAGGAAGGGCAGGGAGACAGCTGCTGAAGTTTCCGACAGCGTTGCGAATATCGCGATGAGTGTCAGGGGGTTGGTGATCTTCTGTTTTATATGTTCCATGTTTTATTCTCATTGAAGTTGGTCTTTTCTCTTGGGTTTGTGGGAGAGGTTTTGGTCTGCTGCTTGGGATGGTAACTGCTTGTTAGTGTTTCGGGTATATCTGTTTCATTGTATTAGCGTCTAGTGGTTGTTTGGCTGTATGCATGAGAGGGCACGGAATGGGCAACATTATTAATGTGCGTCCTGGGCCGGAAAATATCGGTTACTTTTCAGGATAGTTCAAACGTCGTTGCAAGGCGGATTTTCGGTGTCCGAGTCTTTTTGTTGATTTTATGGTTGCAAATCGATACAAAAAAACGGTGAAGAATTGCAAGTCGAGCGCCTGACCAGTTTCCTGATGCAGAATATTCAAGGAATTTTTGTAGGAATAATCTGTGTTGTGTGTAGGGAATGTCTTTTGCTGTGGATGGCCGGGGGGGGCGGCATGCCACGGGTGAAACGACTAGGCTATTGTGCGGGCTCTAAAAATTCGAACAGCGAAATTGGACTTGCCCATGAATAAAGTGCTGATCGTGGATGATCACCCCGTCATTCGTCTAGCGGTACGTATGCTGATGGAACGTCATGGCTACGAAGTCATTGCAGAAACAGATAATGGCGTGGATGCGTTACAGCTTGCCCGCGAACTTATGCCCGATATTGTCATTCTGGATATTGGCATTCCGAAACTCGATGGGTTGGAAGTCATTGCGCGTCTGGCATCGGCAGCCATGCCGATAAAAGTATTGATATTGACGTCCCAGGCCCCGGGACATTTCTCCATGCGTTGCATGCAATCGGGGGCTGCCGGATATGTCTGCAAGCAACAGGATCTCACTGAATTGCTCAGCGCGATAAAGGCTGTATTGTCAGGCTACAGTTATTTTCCGAATCAAGCCCTGCACACGGTGCGTTCCAGTATGGGCAATGCCAGTGAGTCCGATATGGTGGATCGTCTGTCGGGGCGGGAAATGATGGTGTTGCAGCAATTGGCCCGCGGAAGGACCAACAAGGAGATTGCCGACGGCATGTTCCTTAGCAATAAAACCGTCAGCACTTACAAGACGCGCTTGTTATTGAAGCTCAATGCGCGCTCCCTGGTCGATCTGATCGAATTGGCGCAACGCAATGGTCTGGTGTGACGGCGGCAACGTACACGATAGGCGTCAGGCGATTATCAGAGGGGCGGCACTGGGTAAAAAGCCTCCGTTTCGGGAGGCTTTCAAGGTGTCATAGATCAAAATCGTAATCGGCCAATTGCTTTTGCAGTCGGCGCTCCTCCAGCAGATTGTCAATGGTGCGGCGTTTACTGAGGTTGGTCTTTGCCACTTCAACCACTGGCTCGGCGTCATCAGCCTCAACGGGGGTGAAGTCGTCTTCTACGTCCAATTGCTCTTTGCCAGTACTCATAGGGTCAACTCCAGGCTAAGACTGCCTTTGGCGCTCCTTATATCGACATTCGTGCGGCGGGTAAAAAAGATTTTTTCAATCGATAAATCGAAAAAACTAATAGCGCCTCAATCGTCGGAGGTCTTGTGCTTGTATTCGCACAGGTCTTCAATCCGGCAACTGCCACAGCGGGGCTTGCGAGCCAGGCAGACGTAGCGACCGTGGAGAATCAGCCAGTGATGAGAATCGAGCAGGTATTGCCTGGGCACGAACTTCATCAGTTTCGTCTCGACCTCGACCACATTCTTGCCCGGAGCAATCCCGGTACGGTTGCTGACCCGGAAAATATGGGTGTCCACGGCCATGGTCAGCTGACGGAATGCCGTATTGAGCACCACGTTGGCCGTTTTGCGACCGACACCGGGTAGCGCTTCCAGCGCTTCACGGGTTTGCGGCACTTCGCCGCCATGACGCTCCACGAGCAAGCGACAGGTCTCGATCACATTTTTCGCTTTGCTGTTGAACAGTCCGATCGTCTTGATGTACTCCGACAATCCCTCGACGCCCAAGGCATGAATCGCGGCAGGCGTATTGGCCACCGGATAGAGTTTGGCGGTGGCCTTGTTGACGCCGACATCGGTCGACTGCGCCGAAAGAATCACGGCGATCAGCAGTTCGAACGGCGACGAGTAGGCCAGTTCGGTTTTCGGTTCCGGGTTGTCTTCGTGAAACCTGCGGAAAATTTCCAGACGTTTTGCAGCATTCATGAACAGTGATTTTCCTCGAAGACAGTCAGTGTGAAGGTGTCGGGTGCGCCCAGGCCTGCCAGGCGGCGAGCAGCAGCCCGAGCAGAATGAATCCACCGGGCGCCAGGATAGCCAGGCGTACCCCACCGTCGGCGGTCAGGACCCAGCCTTGCCAGTCCGGTTGCGCGGCGCCAGCCAGCCACGGCAGGTGGCCGCCCAGTGTCCCGCTGCCCAACAGCTCTCGCAGAAAACCCATACCCATCAGTAACGCACCGAACAGGCCGCACAGGCGCAGGCGATCACGCCCTGTGCGCTGGAAAAAACCGGTCTGGTCCATGACGACGCATTGCAAGGCGATCAATCCTGCATACCAGCCCATCTGTTGATGCCATTGAAGCGACCAGGCCTGCGCCCCGAGTTCAGCGCAACTGGTCAGCGTGGCCGCCAGCAAGACGCCAGCCAGCACGTGGGTCGCCGGAATCAGTCGAGCGCGCAAGGCGCCCATGCACAGGCCAAAGGCACTGCTTACCATGATGAACATCAGCCACAAGCCCAGCGCCTTCATCAGTGAGTCCGTCGCGCCGATCAGGGGGGCCAGCATCAGCGAGTGTTGCAGGGGCGATGAGTTATTCATGGGCACTGCTCCCGAGCAGCTGTTGCGAGTGTTGATCAAAGTAGCGCAACGCGTCATGAATGGCGTTGATCACCGCTCTTGAAGTGATGGTCGCGCCAGCGATCTGATCGAATGTCCCCTGATCTTTTTTCAGCGCCCAGCCCGCATCGCCAGGTTCGGCTTGCGATTTACCCGCAAAGACCTGAAGCCAGGCGTTGGGCCAGTCGGCAATCCTGCCGCCCAGCCCCGGCGTTTCCGATTGATTGAGGGTTTTGACGCCCAGCAACCGGCCATTGGCACCGATGGCGATCAGCAGTTCGATTGAGCCTGCATAGCCCAGGGTCTGGCTGCGCAGCAATACGGCGCTGGGTTGGCCGGCCTTGGTCGCGCGGTAGCCACCCAGCAGCATGCTTTCTGGCAAGCCTGTTCTTGCAAGGCTGAGGGGCTGTTCCAGCGGCTGATTGTCATAACTGTCAGGGGGCAGCACGTCGAGCAGGTGGCGACTGTCGATCAGACGCTGTTCAGCCGCAATGCGCGGCGCGCTAGTGAGCTGCACGAGGTAGGTCGCGCCTGTTCCCAGGCCCGCCAGCAACACCAGGATCACGCCACTCGACGCTCGGCTCATGGTTCAACCCGCTCCTGCCTGGCCGCGGCAATCCGCTCCAGCGCCGGTACGCACAGGTTCATCAGCAGTACGGCAAAAGCTACGCCGTCCGGATAGCCGCCCCAGGTGCGCAGCACATACGTCAGCAGCCCCACGCCCGCGCCGAACAGCAGACGGGCTCCGGGGCTTTTGGCGCCGGATACCGGTTCGGTGACAATAAAGAATGCCCCCAGCATGCTCGCGCCAGTGAGCAGATGAAACAGCGGTGAGCCATGGGAATCGGAGCCGGTGCCGTTCCAGCACAGCAGACTGATCACGAACAGGCTGGCCAGCATGCCGACCGGCGCGTGCCAGCTGAACACCCGCCGTTGCAGCAGAAACGCGCCGCCCGCCAAAAAGGCCAAGTTGACCCATTCCACGCCACGCCCGCCGAACCGGCCGAATGCCGGGTTATCGGCGAACAGTTCGTCCATGGTCAGGCTGTTGTTGATCCGCAGGCTGTCCAGTGCGGTGGCCTGGGCCCAGGCATCCGGTGCCTGGCCGGGACTGAAACCGAACACCTGCCGCAAGCCACTGAGCAGGTCCATGCCATGGGATGATGGCCAATGGGTCATCTGCTGGGGAAAGGCCACCAGCACCAGGGCAAAACCGAGCATGGCCGGGTTGAACGGGTTCTTGCCGACGCCACCATACAGGTGCTTGCCAAACACCAGCGCAAAAGCCACCGCACTGACCGTCAGCCACCACGGGCAATAAGGCGGCAAGGCCAGTGCCAGCAGCGTCGCACTGACCAGCGCGCTGCAGTCGCTCAAGGTCGGTTTGATGGGGCGCTTGCGCAGCCGCAATACCAGCGCTTCAACCGCCAATGCGGTCACTCCCGCCAGCAGCAGGTTGATCAACACGCCCCAGCCATTCCACCAGAACAACACCAGCATTCCCGGCACCGTGGCCAGCAAAACCTGCGTCATGGCCTGCTGAAGGCGTTCGTCGGCCGGTTCAGGCAGTGGCATGGGCATCCACCTGCTGCTCGGCTTCAGTCACCGCGCGCTCCAGCGCTGCAATGTGTTCGGCCGGTGCTTCACTGGCTTGAGCTTTCTTGAGTTCGGCGCGGCGCATGGCCAATTGGATCTTCGCCCGATTCAGCTGCGCATTCTTCACCGGGGCCACAGGCGCCGGGGCAGGTGCAGCAGTGCTCTCCAGTCTGGCCAGGGCTTGCTCGGCGGCCTCGAACTGCTGTTGCAGCACGATCAGTTGCGATTGCTGATCGAACGTCGGCGGATGCCCGAAAGCCTTGAGCGATTTATTCAGTTGCGCGCGGCTCATCGCCAGATCGATCTTGGCCTTTTTCAGTGCGGCATCGGCATTGGCGGCCTTTTGCGCGCGCACGCGTTCCAGGGCTGCCTGCACCGGATCGAGCGCCACGTCACTGTACTGCGGCACGGCGCGTTGCGCCCGGGCTTGGCGCTCGGCGAGTTTCTGTTGTTCTTCACGACGCAAGCGGGCGTTGCGCTGTTCAAACCGGCGCCGCGCGTGATTGCGTTTGGCGGCGCGAGCCTGTTGCTGTTCAAGACTGAACGCCAGGCCGCCGACCACCGGCACTACCGTGGCCAGCGGCAACGGTCGCATCTCGATGCAATCCACCGGGCAGGGCGCTACACAGAGGTCGCAACCGGTGCATTCGTCGACGATGACCGTGTGCATCAGTTTGGCTGCACCGACGATGGCGTCCACCGGGCACGCCTGGATGCATTTGGTGCAACCGATGCACTCGGCCTCGCGGATGTAAGCGATTTGCGCGGGAGCCGCACCGCGACTGGTGTCCAGCTCCAGCACCGGCACCTTCAGCAGGTCTGCCAGGGCCGCGATGGTTTCGCTGCCGCCCGGCGGGCACTTGTTGATCGACTCGCCGCTGGCGATGCCTTCGGCGTAGGGCTTGCATCCGGGGTGGCCGCACTTGCCGCATTGGGTCTGCGGCAAGAGGGCGTCGATGCGTTGAATCAGACTCATGTTTTGATCAGCCCGCTGAATCCGAGAAAAGCCACTGCGATCAGTCCGGCGCCGATCAGATCGATCGGCAGGCCGCGAAAGGGCAGGGGGATATCGTTATCGAGTGTGCGCTGGCGCAGGTCGCTGAACAGACTCAGCACCAGCCAGAAACCCAGCCCGGCGCCGAGGCTCAGGGCTGTGGCGTGAAAGAATCCCTTGTCATTTTGCACATTGATCAGCGCCAGGCCGAGTACTCCGGCGTTACCCAGCAGCAGCGGCCAGAGGCCTTCGAACGAGAGTTTCTCAAACAGCCGTGCAAGCAGCTTCAACAAGGGCGCGATCAACAGCACGCTCAGTGGCAGAAATACGAACAGGCGCAGCGGCGTCAGCCCCAAAGGCACCAGCAGCCAGTGATAAAGCGCGTAGCTCGACAGGCCGACAATCAGCATCAGGCACGTCGTCGCAATGCCCAGCGCATGCACCTGGTGGCGCTCGCTGCCCAGCAGCGGATCGACGCCCAGCGGCCAGTGCAACACGAGGTTGTTGATCAGGGCGGCGCTGATAAGCGTAAGCAGTATCTCGGTCATGATCGTGCCGGCAAGAACGGGGGCTTTCCAATGGAGCTGTCTAACAAGGTTAGGCATTATCCGGCAAGGACGGAGGGTGGGCCAGACATGAAAATCCCACAGGCGCGCCAGGCACGACTGTGGGATCGATTTACCGCAGGGTGTTACTTGATGCGCTGACCTGGCTTGGCGCCGCTGTCAGGGCTGAGCAGGTAGATTTCTTCACCGCCGGGACCGGCGGCCATCACCATGCCTTCGGAGATGCCGAACTTCATTTTGCGCGGCTTGAGGTTGGCGATCATCATGGTCAGGCGACCATCGAGCTTGGACGGATCCGGGTAAGCGCTCTTGATCCCGGAGAACACGTTGCGTTGCTCGTCACCGATGTCCAATGTCAGGCGCAGCAGCTTGTCGGCACCTTCCACGTGTTCGGCCTTGACGATCAGCGCGACGCGCAAGTCGACCGCGGCAAACGCGTCGAACTCGATCTCCGGCGACAGCGGATCCTTGGCCAGCTCGCCGTTGCCGGCAGGCGCGGCATTGCCGGTGTCGGTCTGGCTGGCGGTCAGGTCTTCTTTCGACGCATCCGTCATGGCTTGCACTTTCACCGGGTCGATACGGGTCATCAACGGCTTGAACTCGTTCAACTGATGGTTGCTGAGCAAGGTCGCGTGGTCGTTCCAGGTCAGCGGCGCGACGTTGAGGAACGCCTCGGCGTCGGCGGCCAGCAGCGGCAATACCGGCTTGAGGAAGATCACCAGTTGGCGGAACAGGTTGATGCCCAGGGCACAGATGGCCTGAACTTCTTCCTGCTTGCCTTCCTGTTTGTTCAGCGACCACGGCGCCTTGTCGGCGATCCAGGCGTTGGCGCGGTCGGCCAGGCCCATGATCTCGCGCATGGCGCGGGCGAAGTCGCGAGCCTCGTAGGCTTCGGCAATGCTCGGCGCAGCGGCGAGGAAGGCTTCAGTCAGTTCCGGCGCGGCGTTACCGGCCACCAGCACACCCGCGTTGCCTTTGTGGATGAAGCCGGCGCAACGGCTGGCGATGTTGACGACTTTACCGACCAGGTCGGAGTTGACCTTCTGCACGAAGTCTTCGAGGTTCAGGTCCAGGTCGTCGACGCCACGGCCGAGCTTGGCCGCGTAGTAGTAACGCAGGTATTCCGGCGACAGGTGATCCAGGTAGGTCCGGGCCTTGATGAAGGTGCCGCGGGACTTGGACATTTTCTGACCGTTGACGGTCAGGTAGCCGTGCACGTTGATGCCGGTCGGTTTACGGAACCCGGCGCCTTCGAGCATGGCGGGCCAGAACAGCGCGTGGAAATTGACGATGTCCTTGCCGATGAAGTGATACAGCTCGGCGGTGGAGTCTTTGTTCCAGAACGCATCGAAGTCCAGTTCCGGCTTGCGGTCGCACAGGTTCTTGAAGCTGGCCATGTAGCCGATCGGCGCATCCAGCCAGACATAGAAGTACTTGCCCGGCTCGTCGGGGATCTCGAAACCGAAGTACGGCGCATCACGGGAGATGTCCCATTGTTGCAGGCCGGCATCGAGCCATTCGGCGATCTTGTTGGCCACGGCTTCTTGCAGGGTGCCGCTGCGGGTCCAGGCCTGCAGCATTTCCTGGAAGTCCGGCAGCTTGAAGAAGAAGTGCTGGGAATCCTTGAGCACCGGGGTGGCGCCGGAGATCGCCGACTTCGGATCCTTCAGGTCGGTCGGTGCGTAGGTCGCACCGCATTTTTCGCAATTGTCGCCATACTGGTCTTCGGTGCCGCATTTCGGGCAGGTGCCCTTGATGAAGCGGTCGGCCAGGAACATTTTCTTTTCCGGATCGAAGTACTGCGTGATCGAACGCGTGGCGATGTGCCCGGCGTCGCGCAGCTTCAGGTAGACCTGGCTCGACAGCTCACGGTTTTCTTCGGCGTGAGTGGAGTGGAAATTGTCGAAGTCCACCAGGAACTCGGCAAAGTCGGCGCTGTGTTCAGCCTGGACGTTGGCGATCAGTTGTTCCGGAGTGATGCCTTCCTTCTCCGCGCGCAGCATGATGGCCGAACCGTGGGCGTCGTCGGCGCAGACATAAATGCATTGATTGCCGCGGTGCTTCTGGAAGCGCACCCACATATCGGTCTGGATGTATTCCAGCATGTGGCCAAGATGGATCGAACCATTGGCATAGGGCAGGGCGCTGGTGACGAGGATCTTGCGTGGCTCGGACATGGGGCTCGGCTACTTGATGAAACGGAGGTCGGCCACTATAAAGCGCTGGCGCATATTTTTCACCCCGTGAGCCTGTTTCATCTTGTAGGAGCCAGGCTTGCCGGCGAAGGCATTCCCGAGTACGCCTCCGCCGACAAGCCGGGCCACCACAAAAATCGCGATCTTTTTGGGCATCCCGCCAGACCATCAGAACAGGTACGATACTCGCCTGATTTTCCAGTCTTGCTATCGGAGTTGCCCATGAGCGCCGTCAATCGCGCAGCGGTGGAAGCCGTCCTTCGCCAATACACCGACCCCTACCTGAACCAGGACCCGGTCAGCGCCGGGTGCGTGCGCAGCATCGACCTCCAGGGCGATCGTGTCAGCGTCCAGCTGGAGCTGGGTTACGCCGCCGGCCTGTTCAAGAGTGGCTGGGCGCAAATGCTGCAAATGGCCATCGAACAGCTCGACGGCGTGACCAGCGCCCGTGTCGAGATCACCAGTGTGATCGCCGCGCACAAGGCTCAGGCACAGATTCCCGGCCTAGCCAACGTCAAGAACGTGGTGGCCGTGGCGTCCGGCAAGGGCGGTGTGGGCAAATCCACCACCGCCGCCAACCTGGCCCTGGCACTGGCCCGCGAAGGCGCCAAGGTCGGGATTCTCGACGCGGACATCTACGGTCCGAGCCAGGGCATCATGTTCGGTATCCCCGAAGGTACCCGACCGAAGGTCAAGGATCAGAAATGGTTCGTGCCGATCGAGTCCCATGGCGTCGAAGTGATGTCCATGGCGTTCCTGACCGACGACAACACGCCGATGGTCTGGCGCGGGCCGATGGTTTCCGGGGCGTTGTTGCAACTGGTCACTCAAACGGCCTGGGGCGACCTGGATTACCTGGTCATCGACATGCCCCCTGGCACCGGCGACATCCAGTTGACCCTGGCGCAGAAAGTCCCGGTGGCCGGTGCGGTGATCGTGACCACGCCGCAGGACCTGGCACTGCTGGACGCGCGCAAGGGTGTGGAGATGTTCCGCAAGGTCAACATCCCGGTGCTGGGCGTGGTGGAAAACATGGCTGTGCACATCTGCTCCAACTGTGGGCATGCCGAGCATCTGTTCGGTGAGGGCGGAGGGGTGAAGCTGGCCAACCAGTACGGCGTCGAACTGTTAGCCTCGTTGCCGTTGGCAATGGCTATCCGCGAACAGGCCGATGGCGGCAAGCCGACAGTGATCGCCGAGCCGGACAGCCCGATTGCGCTGGTGTACCAGGAACTGGCTCGCCATGTCGGCGCGCGGATTGTGTTGCAGGAAGCGGTGACGCCGGCAATGCCGAATATCACCATCAGCGACGATTGATTCGCTGAAGAAACGCGGTCCAATTGTGGGAGCGGGCTTGCTCCCACATTTATTTTGCGGTGGTCTTAAATGCGCATCCCGCCATCCAACTCCAGTATCCGCCCGGTGTAATAGTCGTTCTCGAAGATATACGCCGCCGAATGAGCAATCTCCTCCGGCGTGCCCATGCGCTTGAGCGGGATCCCGGACGTCATCTTCTCCAGCGCTTCCGGTTTCATCCCCAGGGTCATTTCGGTTTCGATAAAGCCCGGTGCAATGCCCGCCACACGAATGCCGTAGCGTGCCAGTTCCTTCGCCCAGGTCACGGTGGCTGCAGCCACCCCGGCCTTGGCGGCGGAGTAGTTGGTCTGGCCGACGTTACCGGCGCGGGAGATCGACGAAATATTGATGATCGTGCCGCCCGTCTGCAGCTCGATCATTTTCGCCGCGACTTCCCGGGTGCACAGGAACACGCCGGTCAGGTTGACGTCGATGACCGCCTGCCATTGGGCCAGGCTCATTTTGGTCATCGCGCCATCCTTGACCTTGACCAGCAGAGCGTCGCGCAGGATCCCGGCGTTGTTGACCAGGCCATGGATCGCACCAAAATCGTCGGCCACTTGGGCGACCATGTGCGTCACTTGCTCTTCGTCGGCGACGTTGCACAAGTAGGCGCGGGCTTCGACGCCCTTGGCCTGGCACGCGGCGACGGCGTCGTCGAGTTTTTCCTGGTTCAGGTCCACCAGCGCCAGCTTCGCGCCAAGGCCGGCGAAATACTCGGCCATGGAGCGACCTAAACCCTGGCAACCGCCCGTGATAATGATTACTTTGTCAGTGAGTTGCATTCGCATGCCCCAATAGCAGGTCAGAGTGGTTTTCCTCCTGGATAGCCTCTCGATCTGCACCTGATGTGGCCTGGTTGCACATGAGAACTGCCCGCTGGCGTGCTGGAACTTATCCCAGATGCCCGTCCGTTTTTTTGACGGATTCTATATAAGGAGTCATAAATTGAGCGTTGAAGCGGCCAAGAATGCACGAGAATTGCTTCTCAAGGAATACCGTGGAGTGCTCTCGACGCATTCCAAGGCGATGCCCGGTTTCCCGTTTGGCTCGGTGGTTCCGTACTGTCTGGACGGACAGGGTTGGCCGCTGATCCTTATCAGCCGCATCGCCCAGCACACCCACAATCTGCAAAAGGACCCCAAATGCTCACTGTTCGTCGGCGAGCGCGGGGCCGAAGACGTGCAAGCCGTTGGTCGCCTGACCTACCTCGCCGAAGCGGAAAAGCTCGAGGACGAGGCCGCCATCGAAGCAGCGGCTGAGCGTTACTACCGCTATTTCCCTGATTCGCAGAGCTACCACAAGGCCCACGATTTCGATTTCTGGGTACTCAAGCCTGTGCGTCACCGTTACATCGGCGGTTTCGGCGCCATTCACTGGGTCGACCAGTTGACCCTGGCCAACCCGTTCGCCGGCAAGGCCGAGGCGAGCATGGTCGAGCACATGAATGCCGATCACGCCAAAGCCATCGCCCACTACGTCGAACTGGCCGGCTTGCCGAAGAGCGAACCGGCGCAACTGGCGGGTATCGACACCGAGGGCATGCACCTGCGCATTGGCCAGGGCCTTTACTGGCTGCCGTTCCAGGCGCCATGTAATACGCCGACACAAGTGCGGGAAGCCTTGGTTTTTCTGGCTCACGCCGAGCATTGGCCGAAAAATACAGTGGCCGACGCTTGAATTCATGCAACGGCGACGTCATCTAGGGGAGACTGGCAAGGCATTCTTGCGTTGAGGAACCATTTGATGCGCCCTTTTTTATTGCTCTTTGTACTGTTTCCGGTGTTGGAGCTGTTCGTATTCGTCAAGGTGAGCGGGGCGATCGGGTTTTTCCCGGCCCTGCTGCTGGTCATTCTCGGCTCGATGTTCGGCGTGTTCGTGCTGCGTATCGCCGGTCTGGCCACTGCACTGCGTGCCCGTGAAAGCCTGAACCGCGGCGAGCTGCCGGCCCAGACCATGCTCGAAGGCCTGATGCTGGCCCTGGCCGGCGGTCTGTTGATCCTGCCGGGCTTCGTCACTGACGTGCTGGGCCTGATCATGCTGCTGCCGATCTCCCGCCGGCTGCTGGCCAATAAAATGCGCCAGCGTGCCGAGGAACAGGCGATACGCCAGCGTGCGTTCGCCGATGACCTGCAACCCCGTGGCGGTCCGGCTCCGCGTCAGCCCCTGGGGCGCGAACCGGACGTGATCGAAGGCGAGTTCGAACACCGCGATCCCAAGTAATCGTTTCAGCACACGGCACCTTCGGGTGCCGTGTTCATTTTGGTGCGACAACCTGAAAAATTTTTGACCCCCGCCCTTGTAATAGGCTTGTCCGCCCTTATGTAACTGTCACCGCAAGGTTTCTGGCAATTACGCCAGACAGACTTCCGCGGTTCGCTTGCCGAACCGCACCCGGCTTCGCCGGATTTGTTAAACCCGCCGGGACTACACCGGCCGATGAAAACCTCAATTAGGAGAGATCGACAATGAAGCTTCGTCCTCTGCATGACCGCGTCGTCGTCCGTCGCAGCGAAGAAGAAAAGAAAACCGCTGGCGGTATCGTCCTGCCAGGTTCGGCTGCTGAAAAGCCAAACCAGGGCGAAGTCCTCGCTGTAGGCCCGGGCAAAGCACTGGAAAACGGTGAAGTGCGCGCGCTGGCCGTGAAAGTGGGTGACAAGGTTGTGTTCGGCCCTTACTCCGGCAGCAACACCGTGAAAGTCGACGGCGAAGACCTGCTGGTCATCGGCGAGAGCGAAATCCTCGCTGTTATCGAAGGCTGAATCCCCGCTCATTTTCCCGCTACTACAAAGTATTTAAGGAATATCGATCATGGCTGCTAAAGAAGTTAAATTCGGCGATTCCGCCCGCAAGAAAATGCTCGCCGGTGTCAACGTCCTGGCTGACGCAGTAAAAGCGACCCTGGGCCCTAAAGGCCGTAACGTGATCATCGAGAAGAGCTTCGGCGCTCCGACCATCACCAAGGACGGCGTGTCCGTTGCAAAAGAAATCGAGCTGAAAGATCGCTTCGAAAACATGGGCGCGCAGCTGGTCAAAGACGTTGCCTCCCGTGCCAACGATGACGCAGGCGACGGCACCACCACCGCTACCGTTCTGGCTCAATCGATCGTCAACGAAGGCCTGAAAGCCGTCGCTGCCGGCATGAACCCGATGGACCTGAAGCGCGGTATCGACAAAGCGACCATCGCCATTGTCAAAGAGCTGAAAGCCCTGTCCAAGCCTTGCGCTGACACCAAGGCGATCGCTCAGGTCGGCACCATCTCGGCCAACTCCGACAACTCCATCGGCGACATCATTGCCGAAGCCATGGAAAAAGTCGGCAAAGAAGGCGTGATCACCGTTGAAGAAGGCTCGGGCCTGGAAAACGAACTGTCGGTTGTTGAAGGCATGCAGTTCGACCGTGGCTACCTGTCCCCGTACTTCGTCAACAAGCCAGAGACCATGACTGCCGAGCTCGACGGTCCGCTGATCCTGCTGGTCGACAAAAAGATCTCGAACATCCGCGAAATGCTGCCAGTACTGGAAGCCGTTGCCAAAGCCGGCCGTCCGCTGCTGATCGTGGCCGAAGACGTTGAAGGCGAAGCCCTGGCGACTCTGGTTGTGAACAACATGCGTGGCATCGTTAAAGTCGCAGCCGTCAAGGCTCCAGGCTTCGGCGACCGTCGCAAGGCCATGCTGCAGGACATCGCTGTTCTGACTGGCGGTACCGTTATCTCCGAAGAGATCGGCCTGAGCCTGGAAAGCACTACCCTGGAACACCTGGGTAATGCCAAGCGCGTGATCCTGTCCAAAGAAAACACCACCGTGATCGACGGTGCCGGCGTTGAGGCTGACATCCAGGCTCGCGTTCTGCAGATCCGTCAGCAAGTGGCTGATACTTCGTCCGACTACGACCGTGAAAAACTGCAAGAGCGTCTGGCCAAGCTGTCCGGCGGCGTTGCAGTGATCAAGGTTGGCGCTGGTTCCGAAGTAGAAATGAAAGAGAAGAAAGCCCGCGTTGAAGACGCCCTGCACGCTACCCGTGCAGCCGTTGAAGAAGGCGTGGTACCTGGCGGCGGCGTGGCACTGGTTCGCGCTCTGCAGGCTATCTCCGAGCTCAAAGGCGACAACGATGACCAGAACGTTGGCATCCAGTTGCTGCGTCGCGCTGTTGAAGCGCCACTGCGCCAGATCGTTGCCAACTCCGGCGACGAGCCAAGCGTGGTTGTCGACAAGGTCAAGCAGGGTTCGGGTAACTACGGTTACAACGCTGCGACCGGCGAATACGGCGACATGATCGAAATGGGTATCCTGGACCCGGCTAAAGTGACTCGTTCGGCTCTGCAGGCGGCTTCGTCGATTGCCAGCCTGATGATCACCACCGAAGCCATGATCGCCGAGATCAAGGACGACGCTCCAGCTGGCGGCGGCATGCCAGACATGGGCGGTATGGGCGGCATGGGCGGCATGATGTAAGCCAGCCTTACCCCTGTAAAAAAGCCCCGTCTGCGAAAGCAGGCGGGGTTTTTTATTGCCCGGATTTTGACAGTCACACCGGTCGCACAATGTTGATCTTTGTTTCAGGCGCTGACCGGTTCTGTCTTGGTAACCCGATCAACCTTCACCGCCGGGCGATACAAGATGTAGTAATACGACCCCAGGCAAATCAGCCAGCAAAAAATCGCCGTCCACACGTTGTGCGAAAAGAAATGCGCCCCCTGCATCATCCGGCCGATGGAAAACACCGAGCCCAATGCGAAAGCGAAGACAAACGCCGTGCGCGCCAGGCGCGGACGACGGTCACGCAGCACAAAGAACAACGCAAACAGCGTGAACCCGGTCGCGGCATGCCCGCCAGGCCAGCAACGGCCGGGTTTGTCGGTTGGCGGCCGTGGGCTGAGCAGCTCGCTGTAGGTTTCATGACCGCCGAACTGTTCAAGGCTCCACGGGCATTGCACCGCGGTCAGCGCCTTGACTGGCGTGACAAAGGAGGTGGCCAGCGCCAGGGACAGCACCAGGCAGCCCAGTTCCCGTTTGATCGGCTTGAGCCTGTCGATGAAAAAAGAGCCGACAAAACCGACGATGGCCAACACCGAGAAGGCAATGACCGCTTGCTTGGCGCGGTCGTGCAGGATGTCTTCGAGGAAGTAACTGTGGCGCCCTGTGAAATCACCTGCGACCGGGTCATAGAACAGCCGGGCCAGGTCCATGTCCAGGGACGTCAGTTCCAGCAGTGACAGAATGATCGCCGCGATGGCAGGGACACCCAGGCACACCCGGAAATTGAGCGGGCGCGAGGCGGGGTGGGCAGTGGTCGACACCATGGCAATTCCTTGGTCAGTGAAATGTTCTGAAAAGCGCAGCCGCGCGGAGTCTGGGCATCTTCCTGTCGTCAGCCTGTGAACCACCAGTGAAAAAGTCGTTAAGCCCTTTAACCGGGGCGTGGCCAGGATCTGCAACTGCACGCAGTTCTGGCCCTGAGCCCCGCTTGGCCTTAAGCTGCGCGGGCCAAGACGGCCGTTACTGTGTACGCAGGAGGTTCCCATGAGAATTCTATTGGTTGAAGACAACCGCGATATCCTGGCCAATCTGGCCGATTACCTGGGGCTCAAGGGTTATACCGTGGATTGCGCGCAGGACGGATTGTCAGGTCTGCACCTGGCGGCCACCGAGCATTACGACCTGATCGTGCTCGACATCATGTTGCCCGGCATCGATGGCTACACCCTGTGCAAGCGCCTGCGCGAAGACGCCCGCCGCGACACCCCGGTGATCATGCTCACCGCTCGCGATCAACTGGACGACCGCTTGCAAGGCTTCAAGTCCGGTGCCGACGATTACCTGATCAAACCCTTTGCCCTGTCTGAACTGGCGGCGCGCATCGAAGCGGTCATGCGTCGGGCCCAGGGTGGCGGTCGCCGCACCTTGCAGGTCGGCGATCTGAACTACGACCTCGACACCCTGGAAGTCACCCGCGAAGGGCGGTTGCTGAAACTCAATCCGGTAGGCCTGAAGTTGCTGGCCGTGCTGATGCAGAAAAGCCCTCACGTGTTGCGCCGGGAAATTCTCGAAGAGGCGCTGTGGGGCGACGACTGCCCGGACAGCGACAGCCTGCGCAGCCATGTCCACCAATTGCGCCAGGTGATCGACAAACCGTTCGCCAAGCCCTTGCTGCAAACCGTGCACGGTGTCGGCTATCGCTTGGCCGAGGGCCGTGATGGAGTTTAGACAAAGCCTTGCGCAACGGATCATCATCGCCTTTGCGCTGATGAGCGCATTGGTGGCAGGGGCCTTCGCCATGGGCATTGTGGCGACCGTGCACCTGGTGGAAGAGAAATTGATTTCGGCAGGTCTGGGCGGCGATCTGCAACGCCTGCTGCTGATGGACAGTGTGTCGGACTGGAGCCATCGCCCGGAGCCGGACCAACTGTTCTATTTCAGTGGCGGGCCGGGCGACTTCGATTTGCCCAAGGATCTGCGCCACCTGGACCCTGGTTTTCACGAAGTGTTTCGCGAGCAGCTGTCGTACCACGCGATGGTCGAAGTGGTCGACGGCCGACATTACGTGCTGATGCAGGACCAGAGCGATTTCGAGGAGCGCGAGCGGGTGCTGTTTGCCGTGGTCCTGGTGGGTTTCGTGCTGAGCCTGGCGTTGGCGGTGTTTCTCGGCTGGGTACTGGCGCGCAAGGTCATGGCGCCGGTGGTGCGGCTGGCCCGTCAGGTCCGTCACCGCGACCAATTGTTGGGGCTGGCGCCACCGCTGGCACCGGATTACGCCGCCGATGAAGTCGGGGAGCTGGCCGTCGCCTTCGACGCCACCTTGGGGCGCTTGCGCCAGGCGTTGTCCCGCGAGCGGTTGTTTACCAGTGACGTCAGCCACGAATTGCGCACGCCGTTGATGGTGCTGGCCAGCTCCTGTGAGTTGTTGCTGGAAAATCCCGGTCTCGATCAACGGGGTCGCGCCCAGGTCGAGCGAATCGCCCGTGCCTGCGAAGAAATGCGAGAGCTGGTGCAAACCTTCCTGATGCTGGCCCGTGCGCAACGTGACGACGCCAGCATGGCGCCGCAACAAACCTTGAACCAGGTGGCTGACGGGCTGCTCCATCTGTGGCGCGAGCCGATCGAGGCCAAGGGGCTGAGCCTGATCTTCGAAGCGGGGGAGCCGGCATCCACGCGCTACAACGCCACCCTTCTGCACGCCGTCATGGGCAACCTGCTGCGTAACGCGTTGCATTACACCGAACGCGGGTTCATCCGCTTGACCTTGACGACCAGCGGTTTCATGGTCGAGGACAGTGGCGTCGGCATTCCCGAGGAAAAACGCGAAGCGATGTTCGAGCCATTCGTGCGGGGCAGCGAGAAGCGCGGCGAGGGCCTGGGGTTGGGTCTGTCGCTGGTGCAGCGGATTTGCGAAAACCAGGGTTGGAACGTCAGTCTGACGAACATGGAACCCAACGGCTGCCGCTTTCAGGTGGAGTTGAGCCAGGGCGCATCCTGATCAAGTGTTTCGCTGATGGCCCAGAGCTATCACTGTCTCCATGTAAAACCTCGCAATAATTCGACATTTTACATGACAATTTTTTCACAAAGGCATGACCTGGCGCCGACACGGCGCTGCCTATCGTGAGTCCATCAGTTGTTCTGGAGACCTGATGATGGACGACGGCCCGATCAAACTCGACTTTTCCGAAAAGTACGACGATCAACACGCTCAACACTACTTGCGCAAGCATCAGGCCGGCCTCGCTCGCCGCCTGTCGCATTGGCGTGATGAGCAAGTGGCGCGACAGGCGCTCAAGCTGGTTGGGGAGCCGGGGCTGGTCCTTGATTTACCCTGTGGCGCGGGGCGTTTCTGGCCGTTGCTCGCGGAAAAAGCCAATCGCGCCATCATCGGAGCCGACAACTCCGAAGCGATGATCAAGATTGCCTTGCAGGCGCAACCTGCCGACGTGGTGAAACGGGTACAACCCTTGCACACTTCTGCTTTCGACATCGCTTTGCCGGATAACGCCGTCGACAGCATTTTCTGCATGCGGTTACTCCACCACATCGGTGAAGCCGAGCATCGACTGGCCATTTTGCGTGAATTCGAGCGCGTCACCCGTGACAGCGTGATTCTTTCATTGTGGGTGGACGGCAACTTCAAAGCGTGGAAACGCAAGCGGCTTGAAGGTACCCGTGGGCAGGTCAGTTACCAAAATCGTTTTGTGTTACCGGCTGCTACGGTCGAAAAGGAATTCGAGCAGGCGGGTTTCCGTATCCAGCAACGACTGGATTTTTTACCGCTCTATGCCATGTGGCGAGTTTACGTATTACGCAAGAGGTAACAGATGGCAGTGCAATGTGCAGCAGGATCGCAAATCGCTCCCCAGGAGCGCTTCGACTACTACTGGAATCTGCGCGGCGAATGGGTAGAAGAGCCCAACGTCCGGCGCGGTGGAGAAAGTGGTGTGCAGCGCGTTCGCGGCAGCGATGGAAACCTGCTCTACACTAAACGACAGACCGGGCACATTTATCGCAGCTGGCGGTATCCGTTCGGTCGGCCGACGGTATTGCGCGAACGTGATGCGCTGATCGGTCTGAGCCGGATCGACGTGCGCGTTCCCGAAATTGTGTTCTGCGGTGCGCAGCGCGACCCGGTACACAAATGGCGAGCCCTGCTGGTGACCAAGTCACTGGACGGCTTTGAGGAACTCGAACATTGGTACGCCGGCGGCGGTCGTGAACGTCACGGTGAAGCGGTGCATGATCGCGTGCTCAAGGATCTGGCCGAGAATCTGGCCCGCATGCACAAGGGCCGTTTGCAGCACAGCTGCCTTTACATCAAGCACGTGTTCGTCCGGGTCACCGGCGAGGGCGATGCGGCCAGGGTCGAGGTGGCCTTGATCGACCTGGAGAAGTGCCGGCTGCGGTTGACCGCCCGTAGCGCCGCCACCCATGACATGAAGCAATTGCGCCGCCACTCGTCGTTCAGCACGACGGACTGGCAAAAACTCATCTACTTTTATGAGACGGCGTTTGGCAGCGCTATCAAGGGTTTATAGCAATGAAACTCGAAATTGCACGAGGTTTATTTTTGATAGGAGCCTTGGCAGTTGCTTCCCTGGCGCTGGCGGTTTGGGAGCAGCCTCGCCCGCGCGTCCTCAGCTCGATGAACGCGGATGCGCGTTGTCCATTGCCACGGGCTGCGAAGGCAACCGTGGTCACCCAACCCGATCATGATTTATTGCTGTTCATGTTCGGACTTTCTCAAGGACTGAGGCCGAAGAGTTGAACCGATTGAAGCCCAAATAAAAGGCCTCGCTAATGCGAGGCCTTTTTAATTCCCGTGTCTCAAGACTTGCACCAACCCCTGTAGGAGCGAGCTTGCTCGCGATGGATCCAAGAACACCGCATGTTATCCAGCAAACACGCGTTATCGTTGGCGACCATCGCGAGCAAGCTCGCTCC